>JAUZRG010000034.1 GCA_030950585.1 Mariprofundaceae bacterium
TGTTTCTTCATTGAAAACTGAGCTAATAGTGATGATTTTATCACAAGTTATGCCACGAAAAAGAAATGCGGCTAAATTTGGAAGGTGAATTTCTTGAGCCGAGTAAGCTCTATGTACCTTTTCGGCTAAGCTCTAGCTAAAGCGAACAGCAGCTTAGGACAAACAGTCCCACTCACTTGAAGTTAATAATAATAACAGTGATTTAATCAACGATGCTTAGCATAAACAGAGTTTGCCCCCCGTTCAATGCTTTTGATGCATATCGTTTAATAAGGGGAAGACTGTTCATGTTGTTTTCCAAATAAAAGTATTTAGAAAAGGATACTGACCGTTTTAATCTATAGGGAGTAACGAATAAAAATAGAATGCATTGAGCATAATGCAATTCATGCCAAAATCTATTTTATGATTAATTAGATATAAGAGTGCTCAGCTTGATTAAAAATAGGGTTTTTGTATTAATTCCAACGAAAGTTGGAGGCAGGAGCGGGATTTGAACCCGCGCATAGAGGTTTTGCAGACCTCTGCCTTACCACTTGGCCATCCCGCCTAAAGGATAAATAAAAAAGAAAAAAAGGGCTGAAACATAATTTCAACCCTTTTTTTATGCCTGGAGCGGGTAACCGGGCTCGAACCGGTGACCTCGACCTTGGCAAGGTCGCGCTCTACCAACTGAGCTATACCCGCAAAAGATGGTCGAAGTTTAGGGTCATAATCTTTTTTGTCAAACTTATTTCTTCACCTACTCTCCACAAAAATAAAATAAAATAGACTAAACTCGCTAACAAACTGTTATTTAACAACAAAAATAAGATGTGTGTATAAAAAATATAAAGCTCACGAACTATTTTCAAGTGTGCATTTAAAGTGCGTTTTTGCATAAACAAAGGACACCCTAAAAAACAAATCGACAAAAATTGAATATTATTTATGCTTCAGAGATGATCAAACAGCTTTTTATCCTCTTTCTGATCCTTCTTTCATCGCCCATCAATGCTTTTGCCGATGCACAAGCCACCGCATTGATTCAACGTGTCCAAGACTTGTTGCGATCCGACACCAATATTTCAACCTATCAGATTAAGATTATCAAAGAAGACTGGCAGCGTGAGATGACCATCAAAGCTTGGGATGATTAGACAAACAAACGCTTTTTTATGCATATTTTATCACCACGCCAAGATAAAAACACCACGTACTTAAAAAAAGGGGCTAATTTATGGATGTATTTACCTAAATTAGAACGTGATATTCGTATCCCCCCCTTCCATGATGCTCAACTCATGGATGGGTTCAGACTTTAGCAATGATGATTTGGTTAAATCATCCGATGTGGTTGAGGACTACACGCATCGTTTATTAAGCCATGAAAAAGGTGTTTATCGAGTGGAATCCATACCCAAAGAAACAGCCGCTGTGGTTTGGAGTAAACTCATTCATGATCTGAACGAAGATGGCATGCCACTATCCGAAGAATTTTATGATGAACATGGCAAGCTCATTCGCACCATCACCTATGATCACATTCAATCCTTCGATTGCCGCAAGATTCCTAGTCGTTGGATTGTTCATCCGCACAATAAACCCAAGCAATCCACCATCATGGAAATCAAAGCCATTGTTTTTGATGTCGAGATTACAGATAGTATCTTCAAGCGCAGTCATATGCGTCGTCAGCAACGCTGATGTTATTATCACTGGCTTGTCGCAACCTACTCCGCAACAAAAAGCGTAGTTTAATCACCATGCTGGCGATTGCGATTGGTCTGGGAGCCATGCTTTTTTATGGGGCTTCAATGACGGCATGCACAACCGCATGATGCGCAATATTCAAGAAAGAATTTCAGGTAGCATTTAAATTCACCAAGAAGGCTTTTTAAAAAGACCACGCTTAGAAGATCATATTCACAACCCGCAACAACTCACCGATGATTTAGATGCATTGGGTTTGCACAACTGGACACTCCGCCTGCAAAGCTATGTGCTCACAGCTGGCGAAGACACGTCCACAGGTATTTTAAGTGTGGCTATAGATCCAGTACGCGAACAACGCACCACGACTTTAGCCAAGAAAATGAGCCAAGACCGTTTTAGATCAATCACAACCGCCCTTTTCTCAACATCTCACCCGGCCACCTACATGGACTTGAGCACCACCTTAAACCAAAGCAACAGGCAGCATCGAATACTTTTACAACAGTGCTGCCAATCAGCGCATCCCCAGCACCGACTATATTCGCAGCATCAGCCACCACCAACTCGCTTTACGTGCAGGCTATGACCTGCACCCCTTATGGCATTTAGCAGCAGTACAACTCATCGACCTCGATCAAAGCAGTACCGCCACATCGTTAAGCCTGCAACATGCCTACAGTCAAAAAAGCCACAGAGTTTGGTGACACTAAAAACAGTTATGCCCTGCAATGGGAGTATTTCTTTTAACGGTTTTTCGCTTATAAACCATTCATCATCTTCACATAATACTGCATGGAAGCTTTAAATTGTCGCATGTCTTTATCATGTGATTTACCTTTTTTCTCCAACTTATCTAAAGCCTCGGCGATATCTTCAGCCGAACCGATACTCTTAGAACTGATACAAATATTCAAAATCTTAGAGACCTTATTAAGCGCTTTGAGCATGTCTTCCACACTCTCATGGCCTTTAAGCTTGGTACTTTTTAAATAACCTTCAAATTCTGTTTGATACTTAACCAATGTAACTCCCAAAGACACCCTACTAAAAAACATAGCGGCCTTTTTATCTGTTCTACGCCGACACCCTAGCTCTATATTTTCAAACACGTATTAAAATCTTCATTTGCTTGTTTACTGGGGTGATGTGGGAGGGACGTAACGAATAAATAGTATTCACCTGAATATCTATTTTTTATTGATGAGGTTTTTCAACTCCACATCCGTTAGCCCTGTGATCATTTTTATCGTTTCTAGCTCCAATCCTTGTTCCAACGACTTTAGTGCTATATTTATTTTTTCTTGCTTAACGCCCTCTTTTTTACCCTCAAGCTTACCAATCACATAAGTCGCTTCATAAGCACTCGCTTGGTCGTGTAAGTTTTTTTGATATTGGTTATAATCTAATCTTTCACTCTCTTCCATTTTCAAATAATCCAAAGTTTCCTTGGCTTTTAATAAACCTTTTGCTTTTGAATGATCTGAAATCTCTTCATTTTTTAAGAAATTGATCCATTCATCTAAAGTATCTTTGGCATGATCATTAAAGTTTTTGATTTTGATTAAATAAAACTCTGGATAAAGTTTTTCCACTTTGTTTGTTTTGTATAGTTGCCGCTGTTTTTCATTGAGTTGCAATAAGCTTTTGTTATGAAGTCCTCTAAAGTTTGTGGTGCCTTTATAGATATAATCATCACCATTTCCAAAGTCAAAATACAAGATGCTGATTGATATGATTTTAGTGACCTTGGCATAGGACTCAGATTCTTTCATGTGCTCTACGATGGCTTTACTTGAGGCATAGAGTATGCGCTGCATATAATCCATTTCTCTATCGTATTGAATCTCGATCAGTATGATCTCTTCACGTTGATTCCTTACTTTTATATCCAGCCTATTAAACTTATCATCTTTTTGTTCTTGGTTGGATTCACTTTCTAATATCTCTAAGATGGTGATATCTTCAAAAAGCAATTCACTTAAAAAACCTTCTAAGATTTCAAAGTTGGCTTTACTTCTCAGGATTCTTTTGATTGCCCAATCGAAGCTGATTAGTTTTCTTGGCAT
>JAUZRG010000035.1 GCA_030950585.1 Mariprofundaceae bacterium
GGGGAGATGAGTGCTTGAATATCGCCTCTAAGATTTGATGTTTTTTTGTACTCTTGAATATCATCCAGAGAACTTATTTCTGATATTTTCAATTGTTTCTCCAATGTGAATTCAGAAAGCTAACGGCTTGCATGAGGGGCGAGCGAAGCGAGTCCCTCTCAATGCTCTTGTTAGAGGATAAGCTAGAAATGGAACAAGAGACCATCATCTAAATACTCCTAAAATAATCACTCACTTTCAATACAATCTTACCTTTCAGCAAGAAACTAAGAAAAGCCGCTCAAATCTTTATGCTTTCTAAAACAAACACCTGAAAACACAAAAAACTTTCTTCGCTTTTATCATTTCAAAGGAAACTCTTAAAACCTAATTGAATCTCAACTTTGATAAAAAAACCTGCTGCTTTATTTTGATACAATCACTTTTAGCAATTTCATTAAAGGAGAAACAAAACAACCCATTCAACTCACTCTTTCAAGCTTGGACGACTTCAAATGAAATCACCCAACTTTCAAACAAGCCCGATTCAACAAGGCAACAACGAAGAGCGAAATTTTATCAAGATATAATCTTAAACCTCATCTCAAAAATCCTCTAACGACCCAAATGAGGGGCTGGAGAGAGCGCAGCGAACGGAAGTCCCTCTCGATTTGACTGGTTATGCCAATCATACATTAAGCTGTGCATCTCTATCTTCACGAAAGTAAACCTTCATTTCTCTATGATTTATTCCAAAATGCTTTAATATTTCAATAATATTTTCTTTTATCTGGTTTGCAGACAAATTCACCTCAATATAAAAAGAATGTGATATTTTTTGAGCTGAACGTAATTCACTTGGTTTTCTTGAGAATGTGGGATTACCTCTATTACTTATAAACTTATTTTCATCTGCAAGCTGCAAAAACAACGATCTATTTCTTAGCTCCAATTCTTTCAAAATTTGGATGTAAAGATTTTTCCATGTTTTTAAGCCTTTATATGCAGCATTACCTAATACAAAACCATAAGGTCTTTTATAGGTGAAACTTTCATCCAGTGTATGCGGAGTTTTTTTATCCAATTCCTTAGTGATACGTGAGTTTCTACTTTCATTTGAGTCTTCTTTCTCCACATCATCTTCTTCGGGATTAATGGAGAAATATTGCTTTATTTGCTCTTCAATTTTAATTGAACTTTCGTTAAATTGAAGAAGATTAGTGTTAAATCCTTTAATGAATCGAAACCCTTGCTCCAAGGACTCATTATCTCGAGGATCAATATCTAGCAACATATCATCAGGGAGTGATAAGAAATATTCATTCAAGCTATTTAACATATCTAGAATTTCTTTAATTTTATTTTGAGTCATTTTCCCACTCCTTTCATAAGGCATAACAATGAAATTACATAGTTTTCTGTATAACATGCTTCGGACATTAATGAACATATAGACTTTTGTCTATACCCAGATGCACCTAACTAGATAACATGCTTGAAAAGATCATATCCATATATGTATATTGTCGCCATGCTTTCCGTCCCTCATCATATTAACGAGTAACCTGTAGTAGTAGGTGAATGAGGGCGGGAGGCTGATCTACTGTACAGGTTAATTAATAAATGCCTCAGGGTGTAACAGCCTTACCCAGACATGAACTATTTAAAACTCATAAGTCAAAACATACAAGGGTGTAATAACTGAAAGGCATTACACCAAAATTTATCAGCTAAAATAAAGTCATTTGGTATCGTGGAGTTTACACGGTGCAATGCCCGTTGGTTATTGCACCCTACATTTTTAGATTACTTGCTAACCCTCTTTTACCC
>JAUZRG010000036.1 GCA_030950585.1 Mariprofundaceae bacterium
GCCTGCATTGTCAAAGGCCAACGAGATGCAGTGTTTGGTTACAAGCCTCAACTGGCGCGTAGCGCAAATGGTTTCATTTCAGTACTGATTGTGCCTGAGGGAAATGCCGCAGATTCAGGGCAGCTGGATGCAGTGATTTGCCAACACATAAGTCATACTAAGGTGACACCGAAGATTATCAGTGCTGATGATGGTTATTCAAACAAAGCTATTCGCAATAAGTGGATGGAAGTGGAAGGCGTAGAAGTTTTTAGCATTTCAGGTTCAAAAGGCAAAAAGATGACGCCTGAAGAAGATTGGACGAGTGCTCCTTACTGTGCTGCACGCAACAATCGTTCGGCGGTTGAGTCATTGATGTTCTGTGTGAAATTCTGCTACAACTTTGGGCGCAATGTTCGAAGGGATCTTGAAAACGTGCGTCAGGAAATGACGGAAAAAGTGATGGCTTACAACTTCGCCCGAATGGTCAAAATTCGACAGTGCCTGCAACAAGCTGCTTAAAGCAAGGTGATGTCTTCCGTGACTAGACAGGAGAGAACCGTCTTGATCACGCTCAAGGCAAATAAGAGCCTGTTTCTTCATTGAAAACTGAGCTAATAGTGATGATTTTATCACAAGTTATGCCACGAAAAATAAATGCGGCTAAATTTGGAAGGTGAATTTCTTGAGCCGAGTAAGCTCTATGTACCTTTTAGGATCAGCTCTACCTAGATGATGTGTAAATGTCTTATGTTTCTGTCATCTGTTGCATAAGCTGTTGATTTATAAGTATTTATAAAATCTTTGTTTCTTCTAAAAAAATGCGCGAACGGTGAACACTATTATGGAAAGTCGGCGTATCGCCCCCTAAGCGACACCAGTATTACTGAATATTATTTATGATCAAAATGCTGAGATCAGAGATTGTGAAAAAGCTATTGAATCCTTAAGTGGTCTGAAACCAAGTTTTGAAACAGTTGCTTTGTTATTTTATTTCTTAGGTCAGCAACAACCTGCGAGTTTACTTGGCTATGCGATGCCTTTGATAAAAAGTTTGGGGACGAAGGCAATCCCTTTATTGTATCCCTATTTATTAACCACCCTTTCAAGTGATGAACAGGGTTTGTATGATGATGATGAAGGTGATTTATCTGTAGGTGATATCTTTGAATTTCTTGCAGAGCTTGGCGATGAGGCAGCACCTATATTATTAAAATTCACCGATTATAAATATTGGAGGGGTTTTGTTATAAGGTGTCTTGGAAAAACCAGGTCTCAAGCTGCTATACCCTATTTGAAAGCGTACCTTGATGATGCTGCTGACTCAACGCGAATCAGAGCTATGCAAGCCCTTTCTCATATCACAGAACCACCTATAGGAGGCTGTCCGAGAACAGGGAAGCGTTTTTCTGCTACCATTCGCGCTTATGACTATAAAGTTTAAGTCCGAGTTGAAAGCTCGTTATGAAGCGGAACACTTTTCTGGTAACCTGTTTAATCTTCTACCCGAAGATCATGACTGTTTCATCTTCCATCAACTCATGCAGGAAATCGACACATCTGCAATTGAAGCGACCTTTAGCACCATAGGTCAGCATGGCTATCACCCTAGAAAAATTATCTCCATTTTAATTTATGGATACACTCACGGCGTATTTAGTTCACGGCAGTTGGAGCAGCACTGCAATCAGGATTTGGCCTTCATGTACATGGCTGGTGCTGATTGTCCGAACTTTCGGGTTTTAAGCGATTTTCGTAAAAACAATGCAGATTTTTTCAAAGCGTGCTTCAAGCAAAGCGTTGAGCTTGCGATCAAGTTGAAGATGGTTTCATTGGGACATATCAGTCTGGATGGAACGAAACTTAAAGCCAACAGCTCTAAATACAAGGCTATGAGCTATAAGCACATGAAAGAAAAAGAGAGCGCACTTACCGCAGAGATTGCAGCCCTGATTGACCAAGCTAATAGCTGCGATACTGAGGAAGATGTTGATGCAAACAGCGAAGAAGAGATCAATGCAAAGATAGCCGAACTAAAGTTAAAACAGGAACGGTTGGAGAGCATCTTGAAAGCCAAGGATGCATTGGAAGAACGTGAAGAGGCCTTGAATCCAGGTGTTGAAATTGCGGATAACAAGCAGATCAGTTTTTCTGATACAGAGGCTCGCATCATGGGCAAAAAAGGTGCTTTTGATTACGCTTACAATGCTCAGGCTAGTGTTGATAGCGACCATCAAATCATCGTAGGACAGCACATCACTCAGAATGCCAACGATCAGAAAGAGGTAGCTCCCGCACTTGCAAGTATTGTGGAAAATGTGGGAAAACTACCTGATGCCATGAGTCTTGATAATGGATACGCATCGGGTACAAACTTAGAGGCTCTGGATAAATCTGATATGGATGCCTACGTTGCGGTGAGTCGGGGAGAAAAAGTTCACAAATATGGCCTAGATGAATCTAAGCGTAGTCTGGTCAAGGCTGATTTTATATACAACGAAGAAGACGATTGTTTTCTCTGCCCAGGTAGTCAATATTTGACGTTGCAGCATGAATACAAAAATGGCAATCGTGTATATCAGGGCAAGCGTTCCGCGTGTGAATCCTGCTCATTTTTTACTCGCTGTTGCAAGTCAAAAAAAGGTGAAGCGCGAACCATTAACACGGATTGCTTTGAATCGCATCGGCGAGCAATGAGAGAGTTGATGTCTCAATCACACGCGAAAGAGATGTATAAAAAGCGAAAAACAATTGTTGAACCAGTATTTGGGCATATTAAAAATGGTGGGTTTAGGGGTTTTAGCGTACGCGGTAAAGATAAAGTTGCGGGTGAGTTTTCATTGGTGTGTGCGGCATATAATCTGAAAAAAATCGTCAAAGTGAAAGCCGCAGGAGTAATCTGCCTTAATTCTGCCAAAATGGCAGCATAAGAGCTATAAATGTGAAAAATGAGATAAACGAATCCATAATATGCAATAAAAAGGATTTTGAATTGTAAAATATGCCCTGATGAGCCTTACTAAAGACCAACAATCAAAAAAATATCGGATAATCCCGCCTGTGAAGAGTTGTCTTATCATTCTCGGACAGCCTCCTATAGGTGGTTCTTCCGTTACTAGAGAAGCCATGGGTGATCAGGATATGATGGTTCGTAAGCAGCCATTAAGGCGTTGGCTAAGATTGGAAATGAAGCGATTCCTTTAATGAATGAGAAATTAAAAACATCTGATAACTTAATACGAAGTTGGATTGCAGAGACTTTAGCGCATTCGCAGTAAGTGAATATTTAGCATGCAAAAGGGAGTGGTGAGTTTACGCTTAACAACTACTCTAAATAACTCGAAATATTATTTAAAATAATTTCTTCCAATGCTTTGTTGGGTTTGATGTCATCTGAAAAGATAGTCAGCCTATAGACGACACCTTTGTCTTGCACGGTATAGTTAAAGCCTTTGTATTGACCCTTTCTCGTGAAATCAGTGATTTCGCTATAATGTCCTATGTTGCCATTTCTTTGCTTCTTATCAACTTTATACCCTTTGGATTTTTTTAATAGGGAGGCTCTGATACCTGACCATAAGCCAGAGTCATAACCTTCGGATTTTTGCTTTTGCACGGAATTAACGAGGTCAATGGTACAGCCTTCTTTACTGCGTAAAATGTATCGACTAATTTTACCAAAAAGGGGTGTGACTTTGCTGGCGTATGATCCTACTTTGGATGTGGGTGTGCATCCCAAGCTTCTTAAATCTTCCAGAGTGATAAGCCCAGCAATGGCATCTTTATTGAGAGGACCTTGGGCTGTGCTGTTGTTGCTGCCTTTTATTTTGATTTTTTCTGCGATTTTGATTTTTTCTTTGCTTGGAGCTGTTGTGGAAAAGTGAACAGTGCCTTTTACATCTGTCCATTTATACACATCTGCGGATACCGTGCTGGATAAGCATAAGTAAAGGATGAGTATTGCGATGGTGCTCAGTATATTAGGATGGCGTTTCATACGGTGGATCATAAGTCCTCTTGCTCTGCTTTTTTGAAGGTGAAAAGTAGAATTTTTGCTTTAGAATAGCAAGGTTATTGGCAATGGTTTATGTGTGTTTATGCAGCCTTTTTTTATTGATGTTGATGCTGTTCTTTGTAAAAAATGACTCGTTTTAAATTCACTTATGTGTGGAAACTTGTTTTTGTGCTGTAGCTTAACGGTTACGATTTTATGATATAATTGTGCGAGGAGTGAGTGAAAATGGGTACTTGGATGGTATTCTCAACGAGGGTGATAGCCGTGTTATTGCTGAGCTTGTCTTATGTGGCACAGGCGCAGTCAGCTGCTTATGTTGGTTTGGGTCTTGGTTCGATGACGTTAAATACGGGCTTAGAGCAAACAAATGTTTTTCATGCTTATGCGAAGGGTGGGGCGAAGCTGAATGATTATTTGGCCTTTGAAGTAAGGCTTGGGTCGTCGGCGGGTGTGGATCAACCTAACTTTGCTGTGCAGGTGCCCAGTCCGCGTCTTGAATGGTGTTTTTCAGTACTGGCGAAACCCATGTATGCGATGAGTGAGGAATTGCATGTTTATGCTCTTTTGGGGCTTAGCAGTTTAAAAACGAGTTATGGCAATGTTGCGGCCTTAAAGCGCACCAAAACCAATGTGGATCTAAGCTATGGTTTGGGCGCGGATTTTTTGTTTAATCAACATTTTTCCTTTGCTTTTGAGTGGGTTCAATACAGTCGAAAGCAAGATGCGTTAAGCCTGAATACAGCTGCATTTAAAGGCTTGGGTGTGCGTGGCATGAATGCCAGTATGTCATATGCGTTTTAAGATTTCTTGGCTGTTTCATAAGTGGTCAGTTGACGAATAATTTCAGGAATATCACCAGCTAGCCAGCCCACACTACCTTGTTTGGCCATCACCTCTCCAGATAAAGCATGTAGCATGACCGAGATGCAAATAGCTTTTTCTGTTGGCAGCTTTCTTGCCATTAGAGAGGCGATCATGCCAGCAAGCACATCACCACTGCCAGCGGTTGCCAGTGCAGGTGAACCATAAGGGCAGTACCAGATATCATTATCGGGTGAGGCCACGAGTGTACCTGCACCTTTTAAAACCACCCAGCATGAAAAGTATTGCGCAAGTTCCAGCACCGATTCTAAACGATCTTGTTGTATTTCGTTGGATGTGCTTTGTAATAAACCTGCGGCTTCTCCGGGGTGAGGTGTTAAGACAGTAATGCCTTCGCGTTGCATTAAAACCTTTTGAAGTAGGAAATTCTCAGCTAAAATATTGAGTGCATCGGCATCTAAAACCAGAGGAATATCTGTTTGAATAATTTTGGAGAGCATTTGAATTTGCTCTTTTCCCCAGCCAGGGCCTGCAACGATGGCATCAGCATCCTGCCACGGAGCTGACTCTTGTTCGTGTATCATCATTTCCATATTAGAACAGGCTAAAGGAATGTAAATTTCTTTGGCACAAGCAATGCTCACCATACCTGTGCCAGCGGCAAAGGCTCCTAAGCCTGCTAATTTAGGCGCGCCTGTATAACCACAACAACCGCCAAAGACCCAGACATGACCAGATTTGTTTTTATGATCTTCTACATTGCGTTCAAAACATGGTTTGTATGTATCATTCCATTCTAAAAAAGAAGATGTTTGACAAGCGCTGGGTTTTTCCGTTTGTGATTTTTTCAACACATGCTGGGAGATACCAATAAGTGCAGGTGAAAAAATTTCGCCACAATGCTCTTTGCCTAAGCTTAAAAAATGCCCCCACTTATAGCCAGCGATGGGCAAAGTCCATGTGGCTTCAACGGCGTTACCCATGACTTTGCCTGAATCACTTGATACGCCTGAAGGTAAATCAATGGATAAAATGGGTGCATCAATATAATTCATAAGGGCAATGATCTTATTCATTCGACCTACGACTTTTCGTGTTAAACCTGTGCCAAAAATAGCATCAACAATGAGATTGGCGTGGCTTAAATATTGATGTAGGTCGTGAACAGAGTTTATAGAGCTATGCTCATCTATTTCAATGATGTGAACGCCAGAAGCTTCTGCTGATAAGGCATGACTTTTAGCATCACCTTGCAAGGATGAGAGGCTACCCATTAAAATAATTTGTGTTTGAATACCCCATTGGGTTAACCAGCGCGCAGCGGTGAAACCATCACCACCATTGTTGCCAGTACCCGCAACCACTAAAACATTGCCTTCATTGGGTAGGCATTGACGCACATGTTCAGCCACGCAACGACCTGCATTTTCCATTAAAATGAGGCCAGATGTTAGCAATTCTTGAACGGTGTATTGATCAGCCCATCGCATTTGTTCTGCGGTTAATATGGACTTTGTCTTCATAAGCTTCTCTCACTGAACAGACTTCCCCATCAAAACTCTATACAATCAGAATGTGAAAGCCATAGAATATCACTTTTTAGTTGGAGAATATGATGAATCATGATTTTAAAAAAAATATTCGTAATAGCGAGCAATGGTATAAAGTTGCTTGGATTATCTTATTTATGGTTGCATATAGTGTGGTGAAAGTTGTGTTGTTTGCCATTGTTGTTGTTCAAATTATTTATACGTTGATCTTTTCAGAGCAACAGCAACGTTTGCGCTGTTTTGCGGCTCAATTAGCGTTGTATATTTATCAGCTGGTTCAATTCGTCACTTATAACCAAGAGGAAAAACCATTTCCTTTCTCTGCATGGCCTGAAGTGGATTGTCAGCCTTCACCTTGTGATGAATCTGAAACGGAAGAACACGATCAAAGTCGTGAAGATGTAAAAGAAGAAGTTAAAACAGAAGCTGTGGTTGTGGAAGCTGAGATCGTCAATACAGACCCACATAAAAAAGGTGAGTCAAACGTTTGACTCACCTTTAAGGGTATGGATGTTTCATCATACCCTTATGAATGGACTTAATTAATTTCCATTAAGCATTCGTCAGGATTAACAGTATCACCTTCTTGAATATGAATCACTTTCACGGTGCCGCTTGTCGGGGCGTGAACAGGGTTTTCCATCTTCATGGCTTCGACAACAAATAATGTTTGTCCTGCCTCAACCTCTTGGCCTTCTTCCACATTGATTTTGACAATTTTACCCGGCATCGCTGTGGTCACATCGTTATCCGTACGTGCTTTAGGACGACGAGAGCCGCGAGATGCTTTTTGGGTATCAATGGCACCATCTTGGGTTGGTACGACTTCAGTTAATGTTTCAACGCGAACTTCTTCTAAAACATTATCTACTTTGACGTAGAAGGGACGTTCATTTTCACTCTTATGACCCACACCTTCGATCTTGATGTGGTAGTTTTCGCCATGAATATTGACATAAAACTCTGTTGGTGCGAGTGAATCACCGTTGTTTTGTGTCGCTGGAGTGGTGTTCTCTTCTTCTAAAGATTCAGGCTTAAATTGTCCTGAGGCTCTTTCTTCAAAGAACTCTACGGCAATGTTTGGAAACATAGCATAAGATAAGACATCTTCAGCTGATTGTGCTTTATCACCAATTTCGCGTGTCAGCACATTGAGTTCATCTGGAAGCAAGTCAGCAGGACGAACATTAATGGCTTCTTCATCACCAAGAGCAAGCTTGCGAACTTTTTCGTTCACTTCGCCTAGAGGCGCGCCATAGTGACCACCCAAATAAGCTTTGGTTTCATTGGTCAATACTTTGTACTTCTTACCAGAAACCACATTTAAGACGGCTTGTGTACCTACGATTTGACTTGTAGGGGTGACAAGTGGTGGGAAACCAAAGTCAGCGCGCACTTTTGGAATCTCTTCTAAAACATCATCCATGCGATCTAAAGCATTTTGCTCTTTTAATTGGTGAGCTAGATTAGAAATCATGCCACCTGGAATTTGATTGAGATGAACGCGGGAATCAACCCCTGTAAATGCAGACTCAAATTTTTTGTATTTTTGTCTGACATCTTTGAAGTAAGCTGCAATTTCTTGCAAGGAGCCTAAGTCCAAACCTGTGTCATGTTCTGTGCCCCGTAGGGCGCAAACCATTGATTCCGTTGCTGGGTGAGAAGTACCACCTGATAACGGGCTAATGGCACAGTCAAGACCATCACAACCAGCTGCGACGGCTTCATATTGTACCATTTCAGCCAAGCCAGATGTGGCGTGAGTGTGGAGGTGCAAAGGAATGTCTAAAGCACCTTTAAGTTTGGTGACAAGCTCTTTGGTGACTTGTGGTGTGAGTAAACCAGCCATGTCTTTAATAGCCAAGCTATCACTACCACGGTCTTCTAGTTTTTTACCAAGATCGACAAAATAGTCGATGGTATGAACAGGGCTTGTGGTATAACAAATCGTACCTTGGGCATGTTTACCATTGGCTTTGACTTGTTGTAAGGTCACACGCATGTTACGCACGTCATTCATGGCATCAAAGACACGGAAAACATCAACGCCATTGGCGGCAGACATATCCACAAACTTTTTCACCACATCATCGGCATAATGGCGGTAACCCAAAAGATTTTGGCCACGCAATAACATCTGTAGTGGTGTGTTGGGCATTGCATTACTGAGTTCACGAAGGCGAACCCATGGCCCTTCTTTTAAGTAGCGCAAGCAGGTGTCAAAGGTAGCACCACCCCATGCTTCAATGGACCAGTAACCAACGGCATCTAGTTTTGCACAAATCGGTAGCATGTCGTCAAGACGCATCCGCGTTGCCAGTAAAGATTGGTGGCCATCGCGTAGTGCTACCTCAGTAATCGCTATTTTCTTTTGTATTGTCATCTTATTAACTGCTCCTACAAACCAGCATGAGCTGCAATGGCAGCAGCTACAGCGGCGGCAATATCTTCGCGAGAATGATAGGGTTTATATTCTAGTAATTCAGGGTGTAAGCTTAAAAACCCTGTGTGAAATTCACCTTCTAAAAAGACAGATGATGCGGCAATATGACGGTAAAAAGGTAAGGTTGTCCGTACACCGCGAATATCATATTCTTCTAAAGCACGTTGACTTCGTTTAACTGCATTTTCCCAAGTAGAGGCCCAAACAGTTAATTTTGCACACATGGAGTCGAAATAAGGTGGGATTTCATAACCGGGATAAACACCACCATCCACACGTACACCAGGGCCACCGGGTGAGTGGTAACGGGTAATCAAACCAGGTGTTGGAAAGAAGTTGTTTAAAGGGTCTTCAGCATTGATGCGATACTCAATCGCAAAGCCTTGAATACTCACATCTTCTTGTTTAAAGCTTAAGGTTTTTCCTGCCGCAATGTGAATTTGCTCAGAAACAATATCAATACCTGTAATCGCTTCGGTGATGGTATGCTCAACTTGTAGGCGTGTGTTCATTTCCATGAAATAAAAATTATGATCTTTATCAACAAGAAATTCTACAGTACCAGCATTCACATAATTGACCGCTTTAGCTGCATTCACAGCCACCGTTCCCATTGCTTCACGTACTTCAGGGGTTAAGAAGTTCGATGGTGCAATTTCAATTAATTTTTGATTGCGGCGTTGAATGGAGCAATCACGTTCAAATAAATGAACCACATTACCTTGTTGATCGGCAAGAATTTGAAACTCAATATGGTGAGGCTCAATAATGCATTTTTCCATGAAAAGATCATCACTACCAAAAGCTCCCATCGCTTCACTTTGGGTAATAGGGAAATTTTCTCGCAATTCATGATCGTCATCACAGCGACGAATACCACGACCACCACCACCAGCAGCAGCTTTTAGCATGATAGGGTAGCCCATTGCACGCGCCTGAGTGAGGGCATCATCAATATCAATGAGGCAACCTTCAGAACCAGGGGTGACAGGAACATTCGCAGCGAGCATCGCAGTCCTTGCTTTGGTTTTATTGCCCATATTATCAATGGCATCTGGATCAGGGCCAATATAAGTAATACCAGCTTCAACAACACATTTGGCAAAGTCTGCATTTTCAGATAAAAAGCCATAACCGGGGTGAATCGCATCACAGCCCATTTCTAATGCCACATCAATAATACGATGAATATTGAGGTAGTTTTTCACAGGGTCAGGCCCAATCATGACAGCATGGTTGGCTTTTCTAACATGTAATGAATATCGGTCAGCTTCAGTATAAATCGCGACTGTTTCAATGCCAAGTTCAGTGCAAGAGCGCATAATACGAATAGCGCACTCACCTCTGTTAGCAACTAAAATACGTTTAAACAATGGAACCAGCCTCCTTTTTGCACGCCGAGATAATACGTAAAGTTTGCAATAGCGCAACCTAAGTTCTATTCGCCTGCTGTATAAAGGAAGGGCTTTTAAAAAGAGTTGTTTATTATTTTATGAAAAGCGATATATACCCGTCCCACCTCAAGATGCAGGATTTCAGCAAGTCGAGAAGCGTTCAGATTCGAGGCTTAAAAGCGCAGTATTAGTCGCTCTAAGCCCAGCTTTTGTAACGAAGAAGGTGGACACTTATCGGCTTGCCCTACGGGAGTTTAGGATGAAAACTAGAGCTGTGTTACAACGCTTGAAAAGGACTAGCCATTCTCGACATGCTGTGCCTTGTTCTGAATTCCCTCCTAAGCTCTAAAACCTGCATCTTGAGGTGGGATGGGTATAGAGACAAGTCGCTTTGCTTTAAAGCTTTTAGGTCTTGTGGAGCCATAGGTGTAGGCGTTGAATTAACCAGCCACCTTTTTGGCGACTATTGAGTGTTTTTAGTTCAGAGGCGGCACGTTCGTGACTAATGCGTTCGTTAATCAGGTCTCGGTAAATTAAATCAGCCGTTTTTCTGCGCTTGACTGCATCTGAGGCATCCATCCATGTTTCAACATGATGCATTAACCAGCCACGTAGACCTGTGGTCTTTTGTTGTGAATATTGTTCTTTTTGGATGTTAGCCATGCTTTGCTCAAGCCGTGATAAAATGATTTGAGCCTCCGCTTGAGAGCGTTCATTTTGTGCCCACTTTGCATGCTTTGCAATGTCGAGACAAGTGGTTACTTTTTCTTCGCATAAAGTGCCAAATTGTTGAAAAGAAGCGAGATTCCTCAGCCCTTCTTTTGCTATTCCCTTGGATTTTGATTGTATTTTAGTGCAATCAGTATGGCATTGCTCCCAAGCTAACCAACGATAAACAAAATCAAGACCCGTACCTTTGATGTTTTGAATGCCCATCATACGGTTGCAGATACCAGGCGGGGTATGTGCCAAAATGGTCTTTATAATCTCCTCACCATTGGCATGATAATTCTCAATCACAACAAACTTTTGTTGAAACCAAGCTGTGCTTTGTTCTTTTAACTGTTGGTTTAATTGTTCGAGATTGTCTTTCTTTGCTAAAAAACCATCGAGGATGGTTTGGTATTGTAGCCTTGTTCTTTCATATTGTTGCCATTCTTTTTGAATATCGAGACGATAAGCTTCAAGTGGGCTGTCTTTTAAGCAATCCAAGTCTTTGATTTCTTGAATTTGTTGACAGGAAAAGGGTTCGTCATAGGCACCAATGCCTTGTAGCATCGCTTGTACACGATCTTTGATATGCTCCGTTGTATAAGGGATGCGCAATTTTTTTGCGATTCCCTCTAAGTTCTTTATGCTTTTCTGATGGTCTTCTTGTGCGATAATGGGTGTGATGTGTTGGTGCCATGCATCGGAGGTATCATGCATAAACCCACCTAGGTTTGAACCAATCAAAAAGTGTCTTTCTACTTGTAGATCTTGGGCAAGAATAGAGGAAAATACACGAGATCGACTGACGCGGTCGGCGCGGTTATTGACGACGGTACTCAGCCAAGTTTGTGGTTCTTGATAAATATCTTGGCGATCAAGACCAAGGCGTTGCCAATTTCCCAGACAGCCAAAACGTTCATTGGCCGACATGCCATTGCTAAACTCTAAGGTGCGCGTGTGATAGGTGGCTTTAGGAAAGACTTTTAAGACCCCAATATCCAAGACGACACGATCAGCCATTTCTTTTAAGGCAAAGGCGGGTTCAATGCCAAGTTCTTTGCCAAGTTCAACGACCAAAGCAATATTATAAGGGTGCTCATCGTAGGGGAAACGATCTAAAATATCCTGTGTTAATAAGCCTGCTTCTTGCCAGCCAATGCTTTTCATTTTGGTATTTTGTTTGGCCGATTCTTCTTTTAAAATGGGTGACATTTGTTCTTCGCTGCTGAGCAGGATGCTATTTTTAGGAATAAAGTTTGTCATGACTTGTGGAATATTGATACCAGCTGGGCCTTGGAGGTCTTCATGATCAGGATGGGTATTGGTGATGGTTGCGATATCATCATGCATCCATTGACGTTGCATAATGCGCACATATTCAGGGGTTAATGCCATGCATTCCCATAAAAAGACCTTTGCACCCAGACCTTTGGTGATGTTGAGTAAATTATATTGTTCCCAAATCGTGGCTTTATCGTAGGGACGAAATAAAAACATTTCTCGTAGCTTTCCAAAGGGGTAAGCGTGAAGAAACAAAGCTTCGCAGCCTGTGGTTTTAGAGATCACATGGTGACCCAAGGCATTAATCATGCCCGCTTTGAGACGTTCGGTGCCTGATTTTCCACGGGTTCCCCATCCGCCAATGCTTAAAGGGATTTGTTTTCGTGTGTTTCTTAGCTTTTGACTGAGGTAAAAGTGACGACCAATAAAGCCACTAAGAGCCATACAGATACAAAAAATAAGGTCATAAATAGAATTTTGATACATAGATAAAAAGTAATCACGAAACCGTTGCCAAAATTCAATACCTGTAAAGGGAATGATAGAAAAGAATCGACTAACTTCAGGCGCAGGGCTTAATCCACCGTGTTCATGTGCTTGAAAGTGAATCTTAAAACCTATGTTTCTGAGGCTTTCTAAGTAACGGTTGGCGGGCATCATATGCTTTTCATGCCAGTTGCGCATCTTGGCATAATGCGAGAAATTCAAGGTTAAAACACTTTTGGCATAGGAGCGCTGTATCAGCGATGTGGGCGGGTGAATGGTGGTCAAACCTTGCACGGAATAAAGGGTTAGTGGTTTCTTTTTGCTTGCAAAGTCCAAGCATCCAAGTAACTCATCAACCAAGGGTAAATAAGAACGCCAATCACTTTCACTTGCGATCAACACGGGTTCACCCGGAACCTTTGTTTCTGATACTTCAGCCATTAAACCTGAAGGTATATGCATTAAGCCTCGAAAAGATCGACCGACAGTGTGTGAAAAGGCTTGGCGTTTATCGGGTGAAGGGTGGAAAAACTCATACCATGCACGCCAAAAACGAAATGAAAAACGGTGTCCCTTATACAGGCGAATACCCCATAAAGGGTGAAAAGAGAGTTCATAAGGAAAATCATCTTGTGCTAAAATAGCCAAAACACGCCCAATGTTTTCTTGACTGTGGTTGCGAATTATTTTTGCTGCAATTTTTTTGCTTTGACCTTCATAGATGGTCGCACTTAGTGCTTTAAAGTAATTTTTTAGGGTGATCGCATCGGGGGTAGATTGACACCACAGCTGTTCGTGATGCTGCGCAACATGATGACGAACATGCAAAGAGACGCTGTGTTGGTGTAGGTGTTTAAAGATGGATTGGGTGGCTTCCAACCATTGGGCTTGATATGATTTATCAATCATAGCAAAGCCGCGACAAGCGACTTGAACACCTGTTTTTAATGTCAATTCATGGCTATCTTGTAGCAAACTATCCATAACAATATTTTGTAACTGAGCGCTTAGATGGGTTCTTTTGAGGTATGTTAATAGGCTCATCAGTGCCGCCGCACGGACTTGGTGCGCAGGGTCATGGAGCACAAGTTGACGCATGGTTTTTAATAAAAGATCATCTGAAGTAAACTGAAGGCTATCTGCAATGCTTTGTCGAACAAAGGGGCTGGGGTCTTGGCATAGCGTTTGAAATAGATCAGCTAAACTGGGTATGTGCTTTAAGTTTTCTCCTAACAATAAAACAGCTTTTTGACGGACAAAAAGATCATCTCCTGCTTGGGGGTGGCTCAGACGTTGCCTGATTGCCCGTGAAAAAGAGGATGTGGATAGGCTTTTTAACACATTAAGGGCAGCGCATTGAATCCATACATTTTGACTGTGATCCATCGCAGAGCGATAAATAAAGTATAAACTTGTTTCATTCAGGCTGTGTTCTTGCATGGATGAAGGCAAGGCGCGCACGGCATGAGCCAATGCAGAAAAAGCAGCAATGCGCACACGGTCATCACCTTCATAGCTTAAAAGGGGCGTGATTGCTTTTTCTAAAGCTAATAATTTCCATACCTTTTTATACCCTTCATCATCACCTTTTTCGCGGACAATACGATCAGCTAAGCTTTCAATGATTTGCAAATAAAAGGCAAGTTTTTGTTCAGATTGGGCAAGCTTACGTTGGTATCTATCAACAACGGCATCAAAACCAAACCAGCGTTTCAAAGCACGACGATCACCGATGAGTTGTGTGGTGCTCGCACCAAGTAACTCTGCATAATCAAGAATATAAGCGTGTTCTTCCTCAGGGATGACAGCATGGGCATATTGCTGTTGAAAGCGTTGGTGATCTTGGTGAAGCTTGGTAATGAATTGAAGTAAGCCTTCAAGGTGATGGATCATGAATTGATAAAGCTGTAAATCATCGGCGTTAGACTGGGTTGGCCAAGTTTTAAATAAGGACTCTAACTCGATCAATAAGCTTTCATTCACCTTGCGCCAAGATGGGTGAATGCTTTTTTCAAGCTTCTCATAAAAAACACTCTTCTTTAAATGTTTAAACACGTTGTGATTGCCCCTCATGCTTGAGATAAAAGCAAACAAGATACCATTATTTTAATATGACGAATGTTAATATTCGATTATTTTAAGGCATATAAACCTCAATATACCCATCACACCTCAATAAACGACCGTTATCATCAATACCTTCGCCAAAAAGTAGCGGGTTCCAAGCAACCCCTTTAGAGTTCAGTTTAGACAAAAAAACCTAAAGAAAGGATCGGAACCCATGTTCGATATGCTGCAAGTTTTATCCCCATTACGCAATGAGTTAAAATCCAAGAACTATCGTCGTTTTTCGTTGATTGTCGTTGCCGTACTTTGCATGGTTGGTCGAGTGACGATGCTTGGTATTTCGCGCTGGACAGACAAAGGTGGCAGCTACCGTACAGTCGAACGTTTTCTCAATGATGATTCAATTCATTGGGATATCTTAAACTATACCATAAGCGCACCATTGTTACGTGACCCTAACGATGTTCTCCTCATCAGCGGCGATGAGACCATTACTACAAAAAGTGGTAAACACTCCTTTGGGTTAGGTCGTTTCTTTTCCTCCACACATGGTGTCCCAGTACCTGGTTTGTGCTTTTTATGTATTAGCTTGACCAGCGTTAAACATCGACATTCCTTTCCGATCATCAT
>JAUZRG010000037.1 GCA_030950585.1 Mariprofundaceae bacterium
GCACCATGTCGCACCCAATTAACATTGGCGCGACTGCCAAAAAGCGCGGACATCGCATCTAGGAGCATGGATTTACCAGCACCTGTTTCCCCGCTAAAAACGGTCATGCCAGCATGTAATTCAAATTGTGCTTGTTCGATGAGCGCGAATTGATAAACAGAAATTTCAGAGATCATCTTTATACTGGTTACCCCAATGTAGTTTATTGCGTAAGGTGCGATAATAAGAATAGTTGACCAAACGAATCAGTGAGAACTGACCACCACAGCGAATAGTCACTTGGCTCCCATGCTGTAATAAAGCGTGTTGTTGTCCATCAAGGTTAAGGCTGACTTCACCTTTCCCTTTTAAAACACGAAGTTGAATTTCATCATCGGCAGGAATAAGAATAGGGCGGTTAGAAAGCATATGTGGGCAGATAGGTACCACATTGATGGCTTTTAATTTTGGATGAACAATGCTTCCACCCGCAGATAAAGAGTAAGCTGTTGATCCTGTCGGGGTGGATAAGATTAGACCATCTGCATTTAGGTTGAAGACAAATTGATCCGCGACATACATTTCAAATGTCATCATGGTTGGATTGTGATAACGCTGCAAGACCACATCATTGATGACTTTTGCATGGCCATCATCCCATTCAGCTTCTAAGCAAAAACGTGTTTCAATTTCACCTTCACCGTTTAAAATTCGCTTGACTGTTTTAAGCATGTCTTCGAGTGGTGTTTCAGTGAGGAAGCCGAGTTGCCCCATGTTAATACCTAAAATAGGTGTGTCAGAATCAATTAAATGACCCGCTGTATGCAGTAGGGTGCCATCACCCCCAAGAACAACCATCAGCTTCAAATGATCTAAATCATGTGTGCCTATATCTAAGAAGCTACTCACAAAGGCATCAATATCGCGTTTTTTAAGCCATGATTTTAACTCATTAGCACGCTGTAAAGCAGAAGGGCTATTGGGCTTTATACTGATGCCAATGCGGGTTGTCATGGTTTAGCTGACCAAGATTTTGGTTGGGTATGGCATTGAAAACACTGAGTGGCTTTGGTATGAGCTTTGGGTTGAGGACGAACACCTTTACTACTGTGGCACTCTAAACATTGGGAGCGAGCTGTGACTTTACTATGAATTGCATCATTGGGCGTGGGAGCCGTTCGTTTTTCATAGTTACCAAGGCTTAAGATGGTGATAACGGCAATCACAATAGCGATGAAGATGAAGTCTTTTTTACCGAGTGTAAATTTCTTTTTCATCAGCGAATCATGGAGAATCCTGTTTGGCATGGCAATCATCTGTCCGTAAAGGTGAGCATTTTTGTAAATATAAGTGTGTGGTGTTGTTTTTTAAACTCAGCCTTGAAAGGGATTTTGTTGTAAAACATCACGAACTTGTTGGCAGTCGTGAACAATCTGTTGGCTTAATGCTTGGCTATCTTCAAACTTTTTATCGGCACGGATGTATTGCACGAATTCAATGTTGAGACGTTGGCGGTATAAGTTGATATTGGCATCGAGAAGCGTGGTTTCCAAGCGAAGCCCTTGGCCTGCAAAGGTTGGGCGTGAACCAATATAGGCAGCTCCAGCCCAATGTTGCTGAGTGGTATGCGCCCAAACAGCGTAAATACCAATGGGTGGATGGCAGCGTTGATGTAAGGCCATATTGGTGGTGCGAAAGCCAAGATCTCGACCACGTTGATCTCCAGTGCCGACATGACCACAAATACTGTAGCGTCTACCTAGTAATTGTTGTGCTTTGTCAAAATCAGCTTGTAACACAGCTTGGCGAATGGCACTCGAAGAGATGATCGTATCTGTGCTAGAGAGCGCTTTGGCTTGAGAGACTTCAAAGCCGATATGTTGGCCAATGCGTTGGAGTTCTTGCCAATGGCCACTTCTGTTTTTACCAAAAGCAAAATCATGCCCAATATGCATGTGCTGCATACGGCAGCTTGCATATAAACTTTCGATAAACGCTTGTGGTGATAACTTGGCAATGGCATGGGTGAAAGGTAAAACAAGCACAGCATCGACACCTGTTTGTTGCAATTGATACAGGCGGTCGTGGAGACTAATCAGGCGTTTGGGTGCTTTGTCGGGTGTTAATAAAGCGCGGGGGTGAGGGTGAAAGGTAATCACCAAGCTTGTCGTTTGACGTGTTTTAGCGGCTGTTTTTAGCTCATGAATTAGATGTTGATGGCCAAGGTGAACACCATCAAAATTACCAATAGTCGCCACACAGCCCTCTAGTTGCGGGGCTGCGTGTAGGCTTTGCCATGAACGAAAGATTTGCACGTTGAGTTTATGGCAACAAGAGCGTTAGTTTTGTGCTTGGTTCCACACAATATGGCGACCATTTCGTGTAAAACCATTTTGTGCAATGCGACTCAATACTTGAGGGTATAAAATATGTTCACCTTGATGAATGCGTTGATGCAAGCTTTCTTCATCATCGTCATCAAACACGGGCACGATGGTTTGTGCCAGAATAGGGCCACTATCAAGCTCTTCTTCGACAAGGTGAACCGTGCAGCCTGTGATCTTAACACCATAATTTAAGGCATCCCTAACAGCATGCGCGCCACTAAAGGCAGGCAATAAAGAAGGATGAATATTAATGATTTTTTCAGGGAATATTTGCACAAATTCACGAGAAAGAATGCGCATATAACCTGCTAAAATAACCCACTCACAATGCAACGATTGAATCTTTTGGGCGCAAGCTGCATCAAATGTTTGGCGGTCAGGGTAATCTGACGGTGCAAGGTGTAACACATGTGCTACACCAGCTTGGCGTGCAATATCAAGTGCAGTCGCATCCGCACAGTCAGAAATCACAAGCTCTATTTTTATGGCACATTCTTCAGCTGTAATCGCCGCTAAAATAGCTTGTAAATTACTACCTTTACCAGAGGCCATCACGGCAATAGCTGTGCTCATGTCTCTAAGCCTTGCAGCACAACACTTTTATCTTTTCTGGTTTCAATGCGGCCAATAGCAAAGACTTTTTCACCCGATTGCTCAAGTAAGCTGGTGGCCTTTGCCACATGTTCTTCAGCCAAGATGACGCAAAAACCAATACCCATATTAAAGGTGCGATATTGTTCTGCTTTGGGTACATCTGCGAACTGCAATAAATAATCAAAGATTCTAGGCACAGGCCAACTTTGAATATCGACATGCGCCGTACATGATTCAGGTAATAAGCGTTCAAGATTGTCATACATGCCGCCACCCGTGATATGGGAATAAGCATGCACTTCAATGTTTTCTCCGACCAAGTGATTGACAGCTGGAACGTATAAGCGTGTGGGCGCAAGTAGCTCATCGATGATTGCAGTGCCATCATCAAAGCTGGCATTGGCAACATCAACCTCACCAAGCTCAAGTAACTTTCTGACCATTGAATAACCATTGCTATGCACGCCATTGGAAGCCAAGCCTAAAATCACATCGCCTGCTTTGACTGTGCTACCATCAACAATTCTTTTGCGGTCGATAGCACCAACAGAGAAACCTGCAATATCATAGTGATTAGGTGCATACATTCCCGGCATTTCTGCTGTTTCACCACCAATAAGAGCACATTCACATGTTTTACATGCCGCTGCAACGCCTTCAACGACTTCTGCCATTGTTTTGGCATCTAGCCCACCACATGCCAAGTAGTCGAGAAAGAACAAAGGTTGCGCACCTTGGGCTGCAATATCGTTCACGCACATCGCCACCACATCTTGACCTGCGACTTTTGGCCGTTGATGCTCTTGTAGTAGTAATAGTTTCGTGCCTACGCCATCGGTTGCAGAAACCAAAACAGGCTCTTCCATGTGGCTAAACTGCGGTGCAAACAGGCCGCCAAAACCACCAAGTCCGCTGATAACTTCAGGGCGTGTTGTGGTTTTAACAGCACTTTTAATACGTTGAACAAAGTCATTACCTGCATCAATATCAACACCACAGGCAGCATAATCAATACTACTTTTATCTGACACTTTGAACCTCTTTATACATTTTTTGTACGTATGAATTTATTTGTTGTGCTGGCTTACACATCAAGACGTTTCACTTTTAAAGCATTGTCTTGAATGAAACGACGACGTGGTTCAACCGCATCACCCATGAGGGTTGAAAAGGCATCATCAGCTTCAACCATATCTTCGATTTTCACCTGTAATAGGGTGCGTAGATCAGGATCCATCGTTGTTTCCCATAATTGCTCAGGGTTCATTTCGCCCAAACCTTTATAGCGTTGAATCATTTGCCCACGACGGCCTTCTTTTTCAATGAATTCTAAAATTTGATGATAGCTATTAATCGGCCAAGATTTATTGCCGCGTTCTAATTTAGAATCTTTAGAAATGATGGCCTGTAGGCGATCATAAATTTGATAAGCTTCATCATAAGCTGCGGTGGCAATAATATCTTTATCCAACAAAGAACGAACCACACGGCCATGATCCATGCGTTGAAAGTTGACATGGCAACTGCCTTGCTCTGGATCGTGGTTGATATCAAAGTTGAATTTCTCATGTTGTTTATCGGCAAAAGTAGCTGCGATGGCTTCCATATATGTTTCTAATTCGTGTTCACGACGAATAGATGAAAGATCTATTTTACCTTGAGCCAATAATAGTTCCATGACAGGACGTTCAATTTGTCGACCAATGCGGTTGAAGCAACGGTCTAAACGTTGAATATCTGTAATCACTTGATGCAGATCATCGCCTGACATGGCATCTTGACCATTACCAGGGTGATAACTTGCATTGTGAATACCAAGGCTAGTTAGGTGAGTCATGAGGTCATCTTCATTGGCAATGTATCGGCCTTTACGACCTTGAGATACACGGTAAAGCGGAGGCTGAGCAATGTATAAGTGACCACGCTCAATGAGTTCACGCATTTGACGATAAAAGAAGGTGAGCAACAAGGTTAAAATATGCGCACCATCCACATCGGCATCGGTCATGATGATGACGCGGTGGTAACGAAGCTTGGATACATCAAAGCCTTCTTTACCAATACCTGTGCCAAGCGCGGTGATAATGGTACCGACTTCTTGAGAGGATAACATTTTATCAAAACGTGCTTTTTCAACATTTAAAATTTTACCTTTCAAAGGTAAAATAGCTTGGTACTTACGAGATCGGCCTTGCTTAGCAGAACCACCCGCAGAATCACCTTCCACAAGAAATAGTTCACATAAAGCTGGATCTTTTTCCTGACAATCTGCCAACTTACCCGGTAAATTAGCAATATCGAGCGCGCCTTTACGACGTGTTAAATCACGCGCTTTGCGGGCAGCATCTCTGGCCATCGAAGCTTCAACGGCTTTTTCGATAATGCGTCGGGCTTCTTTGGGATTTTCTTCAAACCAATCACTCAATAGTTCAGAGACAAGCGATTCAACCACGTGGCGAATTTCACTGGAAACTAATTTTTCTTTGGTTTGCGATGAAAACTTAGGATCAGGTACTTTCACGGATAGAACGGCCGTTAAACCTTCACGACAATCTTCACCCGTGAGGTTGGCTTGTTGTTTCTTTAAGAAGCCATTGGCATGTGCATAGTTGTTAATACAGCGGGTGAGTGCAGCTCTAAAGCCAGCTAAGTGAGTGCCACCATCGCGTTGAGGAATATTATTGGTATAACAAAAAATATTTTCTTGATAAGAATCTGTCCATTGCATGGATAGTTCGACTTGATTGTCATCTTTTTCACCAAGGACGGTGATGCAACCTGCATGCAATGGTGTGCGGGCACGGTTCAGATGGGCAACAAAAGCAGTGATGCCGCCTTCATATTCATAAATCCGTTTTTCGTCGCTGCGTTCGTCGGCGATTTCTATGTGCACACCGCTGTTGAGAAACGAAAGTTCGCGTAGACGTTTGGAAAGAATATCAAACGACATATTGCGTTCAGAAAAAGTTTCTAAACTAGGTAAGAAACGGATCTCTGTGCCTGTGCCTTTCGCTGAGCCAATTTTTTTCATGGGTTCTTCAGGTTCACCATGACGGTAGCGTTGAAAATGAACTGCGCCGTCACGACGAATAAGCATCTCTAACTTTTCAGAGAGAGCATTGACCACAGAGACACCAACGCCGTGTAAGCCACCCGAAACTTTATAAGAATTGTTGTCAAACTTACCACCAGCATGAAGGACGGTCATGATCACTTCAGCAGCAGAGCGTTGTTCTTCAGGGTGAATATCAACAGGGATACCACGCCCATTATCGATAACACTGACCATGTCGTTGGAGTGAATTTTCACTTCAATACAGTCACAGTGACCAGCGAGGGCTTCATCGATTGCGTTATCCACAACTTCAAATACCATGTGGTGTAAACCTGTGCCATCATCGGTATCGCCAATATACATGCCAGGGCGTTTGCGAACGGCGTCTAGTCCACGTAAAACCTTGATGCTATCAGCACCATATTCTGTCGGAGCACTCATGCTGCTACCTCAACTGTTCCAGATTTGGGTGCATGCTGGCATATGAACTCACCATTTGAAAGTTCATATGTTGCGATGCCATGCATTGCTTTCTTTGTCGGTGCAGAGATAAATATTTGCGTATTATTTTGCACCAAACGTTCAAGAAGATGTTGTTGTCGTTTTTGATCCAAGCTTTCCAGGCCATCATCCAAGATGAGAACGGGATGGATGCCACGATGCTGACCATGTAGCTGTTGTTGAACAAGACGAATAGCAATGCTCGCTAGTTTTTGTTGACCACTAGAGGCGGTGCGTCGTATTTCTTGTCCATCAAATAAGATCTTAAGCTTATCGCAGTGCGGGCCAAAACGTATGGGGCCTGATGTGCGTTGATGCTGATCTAATCGCTGTAGCCATTGTTCTTCATCACATGCTGTTTCAGGCAATGAAAGTTGAAGGCTGTGATTGAGGAAATCTTGTTCAGCATCTAAGCCTGCATTCATATCTTTAATAAACTGACGGCGAATATGGATGATTTTTTGACCATGCAAAATCATTTGGCTGTGCCAAGCTTGCATATCATCACTGCTATTGTGACGACGTTGCAAACGGTTTCTTTGTAGTAACGCACGGTAGTAAGATTTATAATGAAGAAGCATGCTTTCACGGCAACGTAAAATACTCTGATCAAGCCACTTCCGACGTTCACTCGGGTTGGCTAAAATCACTTGTCTGCCTTGTGCTGCATCTAAAATAACATCCAAACTATTACGAACCCCTTCTTTATTTCTAAGTCGTTTACCCTGCATGCTTGTATAGGTCTTTTTGCCTTTGCCGTGCATATGAATATGCACAGGACCATATCTTTGCCAGTTGGCTTGGATATGAAATTCCTTCGTTTGCCATTTGACGATTTCAGGCAACTGAGCTTGACGAAAAGAACGACCAAAAACCATCATATAAATTGCTTCTAATAAGGTACTTTTACCACAGCCATTATTACCATAAATGAGATTGACACCCGGTGCGCAAGACCATGCGAGTTGCTTATGGCAACGTAAGTTTCGGATGTCCATTTCTTTTAAGTATAGGCTCGGCGTAGCATACATCATAGAATGGGGATGGCTTTTATACGTCCATAGGCATCACGATATATCGTGATGCCTCTACACCTTCTTCCGTGATAAGCATGGAAGAAAAACCATCAGAGAAGTGCAAGTAAACACTAGAAGAAGCATGCATCTGATTAAAGATGTCCCGTAAATAACGACCATTAAAAAAGACTGTTTTATCAGGTCCTGTATAAGCAATCTCTATTTTCTCAATGGATTCTTCTTGGTTACTTTGGTTAATGCTCTCAATGCACAAGCTTTGTTGTTCAAACTGAAGTTTAACATCGTGGGTTTTATCGTTAGCCACAATCATGCTACGACGAATGGCGTGATCAATGGCTGAGCAATTAACGACTGCTGTATGAGGGTATTGCACAAAAGTAATGCCTTCATAAGGAGGGAAGCGTTTATCAATCAGCTTACTACTCAAAAGCATGGTGGGTGTGCTGATAATCAGTTGACGTTGACCAAGATGAACATCCACTTGATCACGTTCATCATCTAAAAGACGGCGCAATTCCAACATGGTTTTACGTGGCACAATACTATTGTGATGAATGCTACTATCAATGCTTGAGCTACTAAAAGCGAGACGATGTGTATCTGTTGCGACAAGGCGTAGCTCATTGTTCTTAACATCAAAACAAGTACCTGTGAGATAGTCGCGTGTTTCATCTAAAGACATGGCAAAAGCTGTGGCTGAAATCAGTGAGGCAAAGCAACCGCCACCAATTTGAAATTGTGCAGCTTCGGTATCTGGGCTAGTGCGAGGAAATTGATCGGCATCCATGGTGGCTAAGCGAAAACGTGACAAGCCACTTTTTAACTTTAAAAAGTTCGTGTCCGTATCCAAATAAACATCTGTGTTGCTGTCGAGTTCTTTTAATATTTCAAATAATTTCCGAGCAGATACAGTGGTTTGGCCTGATTCTTCAATGTGAGCATCGACACGTATACTTAAGCTAATTTCATTGTCTGTCGCAGAGATGATGAGGGTTGAGCCATCAGCTTCAAGCATGACATTGGCAAGAATAGACTCAATATTGCGTTTTCCAGTGATTTGGTAACAACGTTGTACTGCAAAAAGAAAATGATCCCGAGACAAACTGAACTTCATTCATACCTCCAGCATGAAACATGACAATGAAAATTTCAAATTCCGCAACCTAATCATAAAATTAAAAGAATTAAAGGTTTTAGAAAAAAATGAGGTATGAACGTGTTTTTATAAAAGGACTTGAATAAGTCGCGTTTTTTAGTTTTGTGTCACTTTTACGGATATTTATAATGTTTGTTGCATTAAAGAAGCGATCACAGATTCAAGTAAAAAAAGAGAGGATATTTCAAAACCATTGCCTAGGGGAAACATGTTGATTTCGGGATAATATCTAAAAAGTTGATTTT
Source organism: Mariprofundaceae bacterium (assembly GCA_030950585.1). GTDB lineage: Bacteria > Pseudomonadota > Zetaproteobacteria > Mariprofundales > Mariprofundaceae > JAUZRG01. Next base: position 8,955 of record JAUZRG010000037.1, read on the forward strand.
GTTCTGTTTGGTTGAGATGCGGGTTAATGGTAATGCATAAATCTGAAATATTGTGTAAATGTTTTTTATTCTCTAAATCATAGGGCAGGCAAAGCGTGGTGATAGAGGCACCAATATTTTTTGCTTGATGGGCATAGAGCGTACTCAGACTGCTCGATCCAGACTCAGAAATGATTAATAAGATATCATCACTGTTCATGCTAGGAGCGGTGTTTTGATTGCTAAAAAAGGTTTTTTTTCCTAACGAAGAAAGGCGCATGGAGAACATTTCACCGATGACTCTACTTTTGCCAGACCCGTAAATGAAAATTCGTTCAGACCATAACAATTGATTGACCAAACGAGAAAACTCTAAGTCACTGACATGTGCGATGCCATTTAAAACATTTTGAGATAAAATACTGGCAATATTAAGATGTAACTGTTTCATCACATGACCCTTTTTTAACATGTTGAGAAGAAAAGAAACATGCGATACAAGGTCTTTTTCTGCTCACTATGGAGGCCATGTTTCAATTTTTTGATTAAAACTAGATGAAGCTAGGGTGAGCTTAAGTGGTTCTTTTTTTATTTATGCTGATGTATGCGCAATTAAAGATCGAATGGTCTGTGATAACGCTGCAACTTGAGCTGGTTTTGAAATGATTGCGGTATTTTGTCTTTCATCTTCGTCTAGTTGTAATCGCTCTTGGTCATAGCCTGTGATGAAAAGGGCTGGCATGTTTGGATTGAGCTCTCGAATTGATTTTAACATATCAACACCCCCCATCACGGGCATGATCACATCTGAGATGACGACTGAAATTTTATCTTGATTCTTTTTAAAGGCATCCAATCCTTTTTGGCCGTTGTCTGCGCTAATGACATGGTAACCAATGCCTTTTAATATATGACGCATAGCTTCAGTAATGATGGGTTCATCGTCAACAACCAACAAGGTTTCATGATGTTGGCTATGCACGATTGCTTTTTTTGTTTCTTTTATGGCTTGCTCGATGTTTTTTTCAAGTAGTGGCAGGTAGATTGAAAAAATTGTGCCTTGACCAACACAGCTTTCAACCTCAACGAGACCTTGGTGTGCTGTAATCGTGCCAAAAGCAGTGGATAGACCCAGACCTGTGCCTTTTCCGACTTCTTTTGAGGTGAAGAAGGGTTCAAAAATTCTTTCTATGATTTTATCTTCAATACCATGCCCTGTATCGGATATTTTTAACAAAGCATAGAATTTTTCTTTTAGGTCAGGGTACTTCTTTTTAAAGTCTTGATGTGCAGTGAAGTGATCAAGGTGAATGTGAATTTCTTTTTTTGCAGATGTTTGTAGTGCATCACGCGCATTGTTGGTCATATTCATAAGAATTTGTTGAATTTGAGCACCATCACAATAAATCACCATATCTTTTTTAGGCATGCTTAAGTTTATATCAATGCTTTCTTCAATGCCGAGACGGATGGTTTTAAAGGCCTCTTGAATGAGCTTAGGTAAAGACAATTCTTGTTTGGTCCTAAAAAAGTCTTTATGGGCAAAGGTGAGCAATTGGTTCACCATATCACTGGCTTGCATGGTGATGGTTTCAATTGCATCCAAGTTTTCAAGCGTCTCTGTTTGATCAGCGGGGGTGTCTACTTTGACTAAAAATACTTGGCCAAGAATACCTGCCAATAAATTGTTGAAATTATGTGCAACACCGCCCACTAAATTGCCAATAGCTTCCATTTTTTGTGCATGTCTTAACTTCATCTCTAGTTCATGTTGCTCAGAAATATCACGAAGCATCGCGATAAACATATTTTGACCATCAATTTTCATGGTGCTGATTGACATTTCGATGGGAAATTCCACTTGATCTTTTTTTAAACCATAAACAATGAGCGGCTTATGTTCAGGCATCTCGCTACTTTCAGAAATTTTTAAAAAACGCTTGATACCTTGTAAGTGTTTTTCTCTAAATCGTGTCGGTATTAATAATGTAATGCTTTGATCAAGGACTTCTCTAGCGTGGTAATTAAAAATTTTTTCAGATGCTGGGTTGAATGTTTTGATGATACTATGCTCATCAATGGTGAGAATGCCCACCACTGAGTGGTCAATAACGGCTCTCATATGGGTGCTGACGCGGGTTAATTCTTTGGCAATGCTATTGAAAGAATGAACGACATGCCCGAGTTCATCCGATGTGGGCAAGTGCGCAAGTTGTTGCATGTTGCCGTGGCGCATGCTTTTTGCGGCAGAGTCTAAGGCTCCAATGGTATTCATCACCGATTTATAGAAAGAAAAAAACAAAAAGAGCAAGCAGATTATAACCAGTATGGATATGCCCTTTAAGGTATATTGGCGTGTGAATTGTGTTTCAATATGCTTTTGCAGTAATTGTTCTATGTATGCTAAGTTTGAAATGCTGAAGAGATGACCTTTTTGCAAAGCATCGGTGGCAATCTTGAAGAAATATTCAGGGGTTATGGTGTGCGTTTGATTTAGCTTTAATTGCGTATCAGCAAGCTCTAAAAATATATTTAAAATTTTGTTGCGATGACTATATAAGTTGTTTAAGGGATGATCTTGCATGAGTGCAAGGATCGGTCGTGTTAAGGTATTTAGATCTTTGTTCTGTAGCCTAATTTGACTTATTAAGCTATTGAGCTGCATGGCTTCTTGCCGAGACAATTCTTTTTTTGCAATAAAACCTGTGCCTAAGCCGCGTAATTGACCCATGAGTTCAAATAAAGCAGGTAATGTTTCCAATTCAATTGAGATCAGGTGATGAACCTGAGGGTTTGTATCATAGGATAAGTGGGTGTGGTGTCCGACATCTCGAATGTGTTTTGTGAGTTGGGTGATGATGTCGGTGTGTAGCTGCCATAAATGAAGGGGATCGTCATGTTGTGTTTGGATGCGTTGCCACCGTTCTTGGATAAATGCCCATTTATCCTCAGAAAGATGTAGGGCGTGCTGTTGATTCATCTTGCTGTGCTTAATCATCAACCGATTTACTTGAGTCGCTTTTCTTTCCAGTTCATCGGAAAACACAGAAGGGTTCATTAAGTGGGCATTGAGCATACCACGGTGTTCAGGTATTTCTTTGAGAAGTTGTCTGGTGTGTCGAATGTGTTGAAGACCCATGATTTTAAGTTTTGTGATCGCTATATTATCATTCAGATCGTTTACTTCTTGCCATATTAAGAAGCTTAAGGGGATGAGTAAGGTCAGGCTGATCAAAGTAAACTTTTTAGGATAAGAAAGTTTGTACATGAGTTGGATGCCAGAATATAAAAAGGGGTTGAGCTGAACATCATCGTAACGTCGTTGAAATAAAAGGGCTAATTCAAATGCAATGAGAAAAAAAGAAAGAGCTGTGAGCAAAGAGATGGAAGAAAAATGGGCAAAGTCTTTAGGGATGTCATTAACAAACACTCCCATCATGATGCCAAATATGGCGATTAAAAAGATCAACAAAATGAAAATATGTGTGGTTATTTTTATGCTTTTTGTTGTCGGCTTTGGATAGGATAACAACGCCAAAGAAAGGCCACTTAAAATAAATGCCCAAGAAGTGTTGGGTGACATTCGGCCAGCATGGGGCTTATCAATTTGGTCTGGTGTGACATCAAAGAAGAAAAGGTCAATACCAAAATTCAAAGAGAATATATCTTGGCTAAGGGTTAGCAGTGCGTAGATGCTAATACATAAAGCGGTGATGAGTCTATATTTCCACCATTTGATGGTGCGATGATAGCGGGATGAATAGAGTGCAATTGCTAACAATAAAAAACATAAGGCTGTATTGAAGGTCATGTTGGCAATACTGGGCAAGAAGTTTGCTAAAGATTGATGGTCAATCCACCAACCCAATAATGATGTTAAGCTGATAAGCATGACCAGAATGGATGTTACTCTTTTGAATATATCGTAGAAATTATTATGAGACGTTTTGGGCATGAGCCTTCCTTGCTAAGAGACCTATTAAATCTAACCATAGAAAAGCCATTTTAATCAGCTTCGTTCTAATAAGTCTATGTTTCCTCTTTTTTTAGTTTCTTTCTAATTATGATCACGTTAAGCTACTTTGCTATGAATGACTTTTCCTTTATCCATTGTGCCGATTTACATCTTGATAGTCCTTTGCGTGGTTTATCACGAATGGAAGGCTCGCCTGATCTCAAACAAGCCACACGTCGAGCTTTAGAAAAGCTGATTCAGCTGGCTTTGGATGAGCAGGTCGATTTTGTGCTGATTGCGGGTGATTTATATGATGGTGACTGGGATCATTATCAAACGGGCTTGTTTTTTGTGGAACAAATGCATCGTTTAGCGGCTGCCAATATTTCGGTTTTCATGGTATATGGAAATCACGATGCTCAGAGTCAGGCGAATAAAAAGCTAGTTTTACCCAAGAATGTTTTTGTGTTTGATAGCCAACAGCCAGAAACGACCTATTTAGAACGTTGTCGCGTCGCAGTACATGGGCAAAGTTTTTCCAGACGTGATGTGACAGAAAACTTAGCTGAGACTTACCCAGCTGCAAGCGATGGTTTTTTTAATATTGGTGTTTTGCATACCGCCTTGAGTGGACGGGCAGGTCATGATTATTACGCGCCTTGTTCTTTGGATGATTTAAAGTCGAAAGCTTATGATTATTGGGCTTTGGGTCATGTGCATCAATACGAAGAAATTTGCATAGATCCTTGGATCGTTTATTCGGGAAATATTCAAGGCAGACATAGTCGAGAGCTTGGCGATAAAGGTTGTGTGGTGGTGCGGGTTCAAGATTGCAAGGTTGTGAATGTGAATCATCACCCATTGCACTTGATTGCTTGGCATCACCTTGAATTGGATGTGTCGGGTTTTCAAGAAGAAGAGGCGTTATTAACAAAATTGGAAGCAGACTTATCGGTATTGCCCATTGAGCAAGGGGTGGTGCGCGTCAGTCTAAAAGGTAAAACGCTGTTGCATCATGCATTGAAAAGTTATTCGGAGGCCTTAAAAAACGCGATTAGGAGTGTGTTTCCCTCTCATCTATGGTTGGAAAAAGTTGTCGTTCACACATCGTTGATGATTCATGATGATGATATGGCTGATGAGGATGTTTTATCGTTGTTGGCATGGGATCAAGGTGTGGATGATGCCACTTTGCAAGCCTATGCTCATGAATATCAAGCTTTAAAAACAAAGGTGAAGGGGACTTTAAGAGAAGATTTTATGTGTTTTGAGCCTCACGAACTTAAAAAAATCATGCCTGATGTAGAGTCCATATTGCATGCACGCTTGATGGAGAAAACATCATGAAACTATTAAATTTAGATGTGCGTGCCTTTGGTAAGTTTAGTCAAAAGAAACTGGATTTTAGTGACCTAAGCAAACGCATGCATGTTATTTATGGCTCAAATGAAGCAGGTAAAAGCACAAGCTTGCGTGCTTTAGAAGCATTGCTTTATGGTATTCATCCAAAAAGCTCAGATAACTTTTTGCATCCTTCTGCGAAACTATCCGTGGCTGCCAAACTGGAATTGGATCAAGGTGATATTCACCACCTTGTACGGCGTAAAGGCAAAAAAAATAGTTTGTATGATGAAGAGCATGATGCGGTGCTAGACCCTGATATGCCTTCTCAATGGTTGGGGGTGAGCCGTGAGATGTTTGGCCATATGTTTGCCCTAGACCAGCAGGCCTTGCATGAAGGGGGGCAATCCATTTTAGGTTCGGATGGTGATGTGGGGCAGGCTCTATTTTCGGCAAGTGTGGGACAACAAACATGGATTAAAGTGTTGGCTAAACTGGAAGAGGATGCAGAGGGCTTGTTTAAAGCTCGGGGCAACAAACAACAGATCCATCAAGATTGTCTTGCCTATGAAGCGCAGAGAAAACAATTGAAGGATGTGTCCTTAGGTTTGGCAGCATACAAAGCGCAAGCACAGCAATATGAGCAGGAAGAAGCTCAACTGATAGGCAAAGAAGCATTGCTTGAGCAGTCTGAACGCGATTTAAAAAAAGCGGAGCGTTTGTTGCGCTTAATGCCTTTGTTTCAAAAAAGAGCGTCGCTTTTGCAGCAAGAAAAAGACATTGCACCGTTAACTGTTCCCAATGAGGGCTTTTTTACGCATTATCAACAATTGAAATTAAAACGAGATCAAAACCAGCTGCGCAAAGAAGTTTTAGCACTACAGATTAAAAACAAAAAAGAGCAGCAACAAAGTAGCTTTCCCAAGCAAGCGGTTTTGCATGCACAAGAAGACATTGTGCGTTTGCAAGCGTCATTTGAAAACTTTCAAGCGATAGAGCAACAAAAAGAAGCCTGTAAAGAGGAGATTTTTCAACACGAAAAAGATCTACAGGAAGCAGTGAAGCTTTGGCTGCCAAAATGCACTGTGGCTGAGTTTGTGGCAAAACAGGCACAGGCTTTGCAATATAAAGAAAGATTTTTAACTTTGAAAAAAACATGGGATCGTGTGGCACATGAGCAAGCCACGTTGGCGGAGCAACAACAAGATCGAGTATGGTTATCAACACCAGATGTTAAAAAGCGCGAGCATTGGCAGGATTTACTTGAGCAAGCGCGAGACGATGAAAACCTTGAAAGAGATTTAGATGCTAAGCATCTACATCAAGCGCAGTTAAAACAAAGCATTGCTTCGGCTTGTCAGCGTTTATTACAGGTTGGATTACGTCCTAGTGCTGTGCTTTGTTTGCAGATGCCCGATAAAAAAACGGTGATGGCTTTAGATGAACCATACCGTGTCTTAGAGCAGGATAAAAAGCAGTTAGAGAATGAAATAAAAAAACAGAATGTCGCACTTGCACAGGTTGAGCAGACGATTTCAGCATTAGAAACGCAAGGATTCATCCCAACTCAATCGGCATGGCAAGCAGCCTGTAGCAAACGCGATGCATATTGGGCGCAGCTTTGCTTGCAATGGCAAGCAAAGGATCAAGACCTTTTTCAACAAGCAATGCGGCATGCCGATCATTTAGCCGAGCAGTTGTATCAACATTCAGACCGCGCACATCAATATGCACAACAGATGCTTAAAAAAGAGCAGCTTCTTAAAGAAGAAAAGTCATTAAGACGTAGACAGGAAGCATGGCAACAGTCGTTTGAGCATTGGGAGGAAAAGTGGCAACAGCTATGGCCTAAATGTATGCCATTAGCAGATATACCCCATGCGATGCTGGATGGCCTAGACCGTTGGCAACACATTTATCAGCAAGCTGAATCATTTGCGCAAGAGCAGCTTGAGGTGCAGCTGTTAGAAAAGCGTGTGTTGATGCTTAAAGAAGAGCTTGTGCAGCATGTTCCTGAACTTGTGGTGACTTTGTCATGGAAGCTGATGGTGAAAAAATTAACACGTTTATTGTCTGATGTGGATCAGCAGCAAGCGGCATATGAAGCGCAACAACAACAACGCAATGCACACGCTAAAAAGACAAAAGACTTGCTTCAATCACAGCAGACATGGCAACAAGAGTGGCAATCCTTGACCCATAAAGTGGCTTCAGGAAACTTTGAAGTTCAAGACTTTTTTGATTTGTTGACAGCGATTGAGCGCGTGGCTGAACAAGATAAAAAGTTGCAACTATTGCAGAAAGATCAGCAACAAAAATCACAGAAAGCACAACACTTTTTAACTCAGGTGAAACAGCTACATACTTTACTTTCGCATGTGCCTAATCATCCCGATGATCAAATGAAAAAGTTAAGTCAGCTGTTGGAAGAAGAACAACAAAAAAAATCTCTTTATGACGCTTATCAAGCGGAACTGGTGGACTTGCAAGCAACACGCACACAGTTAGAAGAAGAGGAAAAAGTAAATACCAAGGCATGGCAGCAGTGTTGTGCGCAAGCGGGTGTTTATGATGATGCTGGCTTTGAAGCATTGAAATTAAAAATAGCTGCAAAAAAACGCTTGGCTGAGGACTTAAAAGCCAATGATCAGTATATGAAAGCAGACCTGTGTGATGATGACCCTAATAGCTTACAGGCGGAGTGTTTGACGATGGATGCTGTGGCACAAGAACAGCAGTTGCAAGATCTAAAAGACAAGATTAACGCCTTGAAGGAGGAGCTTAAACGAGATCGAGATCACTTTGCGAAGCTTAAACATCACTTTGACGGCATGACTGGTGATGCCAAAGCGGCAGTGCATGCTCAAAATTTAAGCTCTTTACGTGCGAAGGTGATGGAAAATGTGGAGCATTATCGACGCTTGAAACTCGCGGCGATGGTTTTGCGCTCTAAAATTGAGCGTTATCGCCAAGAGAATCAAAGTGAGATGTTGTCGCAAGCATCTGTTTTCTTTAAGCAATTGACCCAAGACTCTTTTCAACGCCTGAGCACCACCTACGATGAAAAAGATCACACCACTTTGGTGGGTGTGCGCGATGATGATTCCCATGTGTCAGTCGATGGGATGAGTACAGGCACACGCGATCAATTGTATTTGGCTTTGCGTTTGGGTTATTTGAAAAAACGCACCAGTAATCACGAATCCGTACCGTTTATCTTGGATGATATTTTAGTCCATTTTGATGACCAACGTAGCCATGCTGCGATGCAAACTTTGCTTGATTTTTC
>JAUZRG010000038.1 GCA_030950585.1 Mariprofundaceae bacterium
GTTTCGTCGTATAAATTTTGTGTGTTTTAAGCTTCAAGCCTAAACAGCAGGGGCAACTTAATTTTTGGGAAGATGTCATGCCCACACTCTAACAAAAATGACCCTGTCGAGAATACTGGGAATCACTGAAGCCCAGTACCACAAAGTGCATTATCCACCCATTTTTTATGTGATAAAGCAGCTTTTCTCAAAATTGTAATAATTTCTTTTTTATCCATGACTGTATCCTTTGCGTTAAAATATGTATTTTAAATAATTATTTTGCGAAATCTAAGCCTAAATTTATTCTCAAAGCAATTCATCATACTTAATCTACTGTTATCCACGATAATAAAAGAACGAACCTTATAAGATATTTCGAGTACCACAAAAAATCAATCACTCTAAATCACAAAAAAACTTATCTTGAGTATCACTAACACATCGGTTAGCCAGCACCTTTTGAAAGGAAAGGTGCAATGAAAGAGACGAGGCCACTACCCAGTACACCTGCACAATGGTTGCATGAAATGATGGAAGCTTTTCAAGATGCAAAGCATGCCATGCCCACGGACACTTCTACGCAAGTAGAAGCCAGCGAAGGGGATCTTTTTCATATGGCTCCCTTGGTTTGTCTGAAGTTTCGCGGTATGGCGTTTTCTGAATCTAACCGTAAAATAGCAACAGACGCTGCCTTAAGTAGCTATCTTGCCAACGAAGAAGCCAATGGAGGTCTCTTAAAGAACCCCATTATGGCATTTTTTTTTTGTTATATCCTTGCCCACTATGGCCTTGAATGTATCAAAGAAGAGACCTGCCAACAGCTTTTAAACTTTGTTGAGCTTAACCTTGAAAGTATTGAAGAAGATCTTGCTTTATTATCGCAAAAAAATAATCATTGATATGGCTGTGTTATCAAACACTTATCAATAGATATGCCATACAATTTCACGGAATCCTATGCTCATTCGTATCACCAACTTTAAAGTCTCGCCTGATGAAACAGAAGAAGGCAGCACAGCCCGCTTATGTGCACATCTTCACATCCAAAAAAGTAGTTTAATCACATGGAAAGTTGTTCGCCGTGCCATTGATGCACGCAAGCGCAACAGCTTATCTTTTGTGTGTAGTATCGAATGTGAATTGATCGACAACACCAGCTTTGAAGGTGGCGAACTAAGCACGCGCTCAGCCTGCTATGTGCCTCGCCCTGAGTCCCTACCACTATCCACAGCGCAGCATGAACATACGATTGTGATTGGTGCTGGACCTGCGGGTCTTTTTGCTGCGCTAGCTTTGGCTGAAGGTGATCAAAAAGTCACTTTATTAGAACGTGGCAAGCCTGTTGAAACACGTATGCGTGATATTGGGCGTTTGCGCAGCCGTGGTGAGCTCAACACCGAAAGCAATATTTGTTTTGGTGAAGGTGGTGCAGGCACTTATACCGATGGAAAACTTTATACCCGCATCAAGCATCCCTTCGTACGTTGGGTCTTGGCACGCTTTATTGATTTTGGTGCACGCGATGATATTTTGATTGATGCTCACCCCCATTTGGGCACAGATCGCCTCATTCGGATTGTGCGCAATATGCGCCTGCATTTATTGCAACTCGGCGTGGACTATCATTTTGAAACAAAAGTCACCCGTATTTTGCAAAAAAATGGCACGGCAACAGGTGTTCAACTAGCCAATGGCGAAGAAATACAAGCGGATCACATTATCTTAGCCACAGGTCATTCCGCACGTGACACTTTTGAGCAACTTCACCAGCAAGGCATTGCGATGGAAGCCAAAGACTTTGCCGTGGGTATGCGTGCCGAACATGCCCAAGCATGGGTGGATCAAAATCAATACGGAAGCTATGCAGGCCATGCCAAGCTGGGAGCAGCAGAATACAAGCTTACCCATCAAGTGGCTGACCCTTATATTCAGAAAAGAGGCATTTATAGCTTTTGTATGTGCCCCGGTGGACTGATTCTACCCTCTCCCACAGAAGAAGGTCATATGGCAGTCAATGGTATGAGCAATGCCAAACGCAGTAGTCCATTGGCCAACTCTGGCATTGTGGCTCAAGTGACTGTTGAAGATATTCGGCGGCACGGTTTGGGTGATGATCCCTTATGCGGCATCCATCTACAACGGGAGTTAGAAAAAGCTTGCTTTGCCATGACCCAAAATCCTTATGCTGCCCCCACCATGCGCGTTAGTGATTATGTCAATAAAAAAGCCACAGGGAAAGTCGCCTTTTCTCGTTATAAACCCAATGTAGAAGCGGCTGATCTACATGCATTATTTCCAAAATGGTTAGCCGAACCACTACGCCAAGGTCTCATGCAATTTGATCGCAAAATGAAAGGTTATGTTTCAGATGAAGCCAACTTATTGGCGGTTGAATCACGTACCAGTTCACCCATTCGTTTACCGCGTGGTCAACACATGCAATCCATCAACCTACAACGCTTTTACCCTGTGGGTGAAGGTGCGGGCTATGCAGGCGGTATTGTGAGTGCGGCGGTGGATGGACTTAAGGCAGCACAGCAAATTTTAATGAATGACTAGGAGGCTGTCCGATAATGACAAACCTACTGCGTAAAAGCGGATATTGGTCGGATTCCCACCCCATTATCGTTAAATAGTCCCTGCTATTCGCCTCAAATGGGGCGAAAATTCAACACAATCTCACTTTCCCTCGCTACGATCTTCATTATCGGACAGCCTCCTAGCCATTCTCTACATGCTGTGCCTTACTCTGAATTCCCTCCTAAGCTCTGAAACCTGCATCTTGAGGTGAGACGGGTATAACTCATGATCCGTT
>JAUZRG010000039.1 GCA_030950585.1 Mariprofundaceae bacterium
CTGCCAAACCTCATCATCATCCAACACATCTGTGATAAGCAAAGCATCATCTCCTAATTCATGGCAATGTTTTGCAGCTTTTGCCCAACCCTCTCTTGGTTTTTTATGAATAGGCCTGAGTACAATTTCATTATCTTGAACGGTTAACTCTAAGACATCGCTAACTTGGCATTGATCAAGTATTTTTTTTGGAATACGAATACCTTTAGAATTACCAATCTTTACAACATTCACCTGCATGTGGCACCTCCTAAGTAGTAGCTACATATGTAATTACTATTCAATGATTCGTCTGCTGTCAAACAAAAAAATCAACGCACCCAGTCACCCGACTTGCCCCCTTTTTTCTCATCCACAACGATATTGTGTAAACTCATGCTTTTATCCACAGCTTTGCACATATCATAAATGGTGAGCAATGCGGTACTTACTGCGGTAAGGGCTTCCATCTCTACCCCTGTTTTACCCTTACACTTCACCAACACAGAAACCTTCAGGCCACAGTCTTCTATTAACTCGCTAAACGACACATCAATGCCAGAAAGCATCAAAGGGTGACACATCGGAATCAAATCAGGTGTTTTTTTCGCACCCATAATGGCGGCAATATCGGCCACAGCCAGTACATCACCTTTTTTCAATTGACCTTGACGAATGCGTTCTAAAGTCGCTTCTTCCATATGAATTTCACCGCTTGCCACTGCCACCCGTGTGCTCGGATCTTTGGCTGAAATATCAACCATACGCGCATGTCCGTTATCGTTAAAATGTGTTAAAGAACTCATATTTCACCTTGTCTGTTTACTTTTATAACTGCCATAACCGTCCAGCTTGCATCTGCCAATGTTGATCTGCCAATGCATGCACATCCTCAAGATCATGGCTCACCATGATGATCGGAATAGCCCATTCTTGCTGGGACTTTTTAAACCATTGTCGCAAATGTTGACGCATCGCAGGTGCTTGGGCTGAAAAGGGTTCATCCAATAAGACAAGCTTGGCTTGCCGACATAAAGCACGGGCAATGTTCACCCGTTGCGCTTCACCACTGGAAAGCACTGCTGGGTAACGTGCCAATAAATGACTGATATGCAGAGCTTCACACAGATTGGAAAAAAACAACGCATCTTGAGAGCGTATGCCTAATTCAATATTTTGCTGCACATTCAACCAAGGCAGCAAAGCAGCGTCACGCCATACGCAAGCCACCGAACGTTCATGCACAGGCACACAAAGCGAAGATGCGCTATCCAACTGCACCACGTCATTTAAAACCCATCGTCCTTGAACCTTTTTTTCTAAGCCTGCCAAACAACGTAAGAAGGTTGTTTTCCCTGAGCCATTTTCGCCAGAAATCATGATAAATTCATGATCGAATGTCTGATTGATATCTAAGGATAAACAACCCATGTCTAGGCTAAATTCAGCATGGTGTTTCATTTAAACAAACCCACACGTTGCCGATTCACGCTATAAACCACGGACAACATCACAAAAGAAATTGCCAATAAGATCAATGACAGCCACCAAGCTTGCGCACCTTGTTGCATCTCAACCAATTCAAACAAGGCAATACTGGCCACCTTGGTTTCACCTGGAATCGATCCCCCAACCATCAACACCACCCCAAACTCACCCATCGTATGGGCAAAAGATAAAGCACCCGCCACCAATACCCCACCCTTGGATGCTGGCAAAATCACCAGCCAAAGACGTTGTTTAAAATCCAAACCTTGGGTGTGTGCCATCTCTAACCATGCCTTGGGAATCGCCCGCAAAGCCTGCTGCATCGGTTGCACCGCAAAGGGCAAACTATAAAGCACCGAAGCCAAGACCATACCCGAAAAAGAAAAGGCCAACGAGGCATCAAAGACATCCTGCCAAGCACGCCCCAACAGCGTATTGGGTGCAATCATCACCAAGATAAAATAACCCAAAACGGTTGGCGGCAACACCAAAGGCAATGCCACCAAGACCTCTAAAGCGGTGCGACCTTTAAACGAACAAAAAGCCAACACATAAGCCAAGGGCAAAGCCACCAGCAACAAAATGAATGTTGTGATCAAAGATAATTTTAAAGAGATTAGGAGAGGATCAAGCATATAGATCGTGCATCAAGCCAAACGAAGCAGTGTTTCTCGCGTGAGATCTTTCGTACTAAAAACCCTTGGATTATTCTGAAGAAATATATTTACAGCATAAATTTCAGGAAACACAAAAATATAACAGCCAAAATCATCACTGGTAATAATCTTGGCTTTAGCCTCATTTAAATCAAGGCCAGAAGTGATATGAATAAACACATCCGCTTCAGCACCTTCTATTTTTTTAAATTGTTTATAACGTTCTCGCATCGTTCTTTTCGTAGAAATACCATATGTTTTACCTTTCAAACAAAAGAAGTGATCGTACTCAAGTTCGTGATAGTGATCATCGATTCTTTTTTCAATATTTTTAATGTTTTCATTCACTAAAACCCGCACAACCAACTCTTCTAAATTCGTTCCTGATGATGATTTAATGGACTGACTAATCGACTCTTGAAACATAATCATAAACATCTGATTAGCTTCTAAACCTTGTGCCTTTAAGGCTGCATGATAATCAAATAAACGTTGAATAAACACATCATGATAGTCAGCAGTTGGAAAATGTTTTTTTTCTCGTCTCTCCATAAAGCTAAAAAAGACCAAGCTAATCAATGCACCATTCACTCTAAACGCATAAGGCGTGTTTTTAGTGTGATCATCTCTTTTTAAAGATAACAAGTGATGATCTTCTAGCATGACATCTAATTCAATTAATTTAGCATAATGCAAAAGCAACGGTTTAAACGTGAGCATATAAATTGAAAACACAAATACATCATATTTTAAAGCACTATCCATGCTCAATAAAAGTTCTTTCAACACCATCTTTTTTTGCTCTGAACGTATTTTTGCAATGATTGAGGTTTCAAAATTGATTAAAAAAGCCTGTTGATTGACAGCATCACATAGCAACTCAAAGGTCTTATTTAACTGAGAGTCACTAAGACCATCAAGACCATTTAACACCTTTAAACATTGGTAAAAATAAAAATTAATTTCAAACTTTTGTTTTTCAATATGAATATTATTCACACCAATCACCTTCCAAACACTGCAAAATATTGTTTGCTAACTGTTCAATCACGGGTACTGCCACACTATTACCAAACTGTTTATAAGCTTGAGTATCACTCACAGTCAGCTTAAAATCATCTGGAAATCCTTGTAAACGTGCAGCTTCTCGTGGGCTTAACTTTCTAGGATTTTTACCTTCTTGGGCAATGAGTATTTCAGAACCATCTTTATAATACCTTGCACTCATGGTGCTTGTGTAATCCGATTCAGCATTGAACATCGAATAACCAAAACCATTACCCTTCACTTTATGTTCCGCTTTTCTGCGTTGATGACCTGCCCATAACTTATCTGAAATTGTATATTTTTCATCGACGTTAGAATCTAAAATATGACCTAACTTCACGCCTTCACCTTGTTTAATCGGAAATTTAAAATCCACTGAGTGGTCTAAAAAGGCAATGATATAAATACGTTCTCTATTTTGAGGAACACCAAAATCTTTGGCATTTAAGACTTGAGCATACACTTTGTAACCTAAGTCTGCCAAGGTCTCCTTGACCACTCTAAAGGTATTGCCTTTATCATGGTTTTTAAAACCCTTCACATTTTCTAAAAATAAAATTTTTGGTTTATGGTATTTTGCAATGCGGACAATTTCAAAAAACAGCGTTCCTCGCGTATCTTCAAAACCTTTCTTCAAACCCGCAACACTAAAGGCCTGACAAGGAAAACCTGCCAAAATAATATCATGGGCAGGAATATCAGCCGCATGAATCTTTGTAATATCACCATGAGGTACTTCATCATAATTCGCGGCATACGTTTTTTGAGCATACTTATCGAGTTCTGACGAAAAAACAAACTCGACCTTATCTTGAAATGCTTTTTCAAAACCAAGCCGAATGCCGCCAATGCCAGCGAATAAATCAATGACTTTATAGCTTTCATTGAAATTAAAACTACCTTGTTTCAATGCATCTACCATGTCGTTTTTTCCTTATTGCTCATTTTTAGCCCGAAACGCTAATAAACAAGTTTTGTTTTGCGAAGACTACGATGGTTTAAAGATCTTGTAACAACGCTTTCATACAATCTTCTAATGGCGGCAAATGCTGTTGTATGACTGTTTTAATCGTTAGAGCATCAATATCACCCAGGTAATCATGCACCAAAATATTGCGGAAACCACTAATTTCACGCCAAGGAATATGTGGAAAAATAGCTTGCTGCTCAGTGGGTATGGACTCCGTTGCTTCTGATAACGTTTGTAAGTTTCTGATTGCAGCATCGTAGAGAATATCATCTTCCATAATATCGCCACGCTGTTCGATGCGTTTTATTTTATGGATGGCATCCAAAATATGACGTGCGTAGACCTTCCAATCTTTTTTCATAGCTCCACAGCTTCAGCAAGGATGGATGTGCGAAGGTGTCGATTCAACTCGTGTTCTGGTATCAAATCTACTTTACGGTTAAGCAAGTGTTGCAGCTTTTCAGTCAGCGGAAGACGCTGCTTAAACAAATCATAACCGCGTGGAAAATCCACGAGTAAATCAATATCGCTATCATCCTTTTCTTCACCACGCGCCACAGAACCAAACACCCGAATACGCAAAGCACCGTGCCTTTTCGCTAAATCTTCTACAATGCGTTTTTTCTTATGTAATTCATCCATTAACATCTCGCCTCCAGTACCTCAGAAATAAAAGCTTGGCGTGTTTCTGCTATAGTAAACAATATGATTCACCGTCCAACTGTTTCTGAAAGGGAAAAGTGCTGCAACCATTGCCGCGCGCGCTCATCTTGGCTCAACAACACCCCAATATAAGGAATACGAGCAAGAGATACACTTTCTTGACCTGTGGCCACAAAAGCAGCATCCACCAAACCTTTGTTGAGCATCATCTGTGCTTGTAAGGCATTTTGAGCATAGACCAGTTTGGGCTTTAAGTCTTTCCATAATCCGTGCTGTTGCAACACGGCTTTAGCCGCTTGACCAAAGGGTGCGACATCAGGACTAGCAATGGCGATATGCCGAATATTTTTCTGCTTCAGTATCTTTAAATCTTGATGAAACCCGTTTGCGACTTGTAAAGCCACATAGGCTTGACCCATCACATGTTGAGAGAGGGATCGGCCTTGCTGCATGAGTAAGGCTGGGCGTTGCTTATCCGCCGCGATAAAAACATCAAATGGCGCGCCTTGTATGATTTGATTGTACAATCGACCTGTGGAACCTGAGATCAAACGCACCTTGATCGCATATTTTTTTTCAAATGCGAGCACATCAAGCTGCATCTGTTGATACAAGCTTGATGCCACCGCCACCGTCAGCATTTCTGTAGCAGCGGCATGACTCAAGCATGCAAAAAAACAACCTAGAAAAAGAAGCCTTTTAACCACCAATATGGATCATGGATCTTTTTTCATTATCACTGGAAAAATCATACACACCGATTTCAGGCTTGAGCATGGCCGAACGTAAAAACACATCGGCAATGGCTTTATCTGTGCCACCACGACGCATTAAATCACGCAAGTTCAATTGCTCATCCGCAGGTAAACAAGAGCGCAAACCACCATCTGATGTCAGACGCAAACGGTTGCAGCCATCACAAAAACGGCTCGACATGGGCATGATAAAACCCACACTCCCTTTGCCTTCTTTTAAGGGTAAATAACGTGCGGCGGTATTGCTCGTGAGCAAAGGCGCATCAACTTGCACACGCTGTTGCACATCCTCACGCTGCAAAATGTCTTCAATTGAAATATAGTGCTTGTCCCAATCCATCCCCTGTTTCATTGGCATTAATTCAATAAAACGAATGGTTGCATCATGGGCAACGGCAAAATCAATCAAGCTTGCCACTTCATCATCGTTGATGCCACGCATCAACACGGTGTTGAGCTTTATCGGTGTTAAGCCTGCCTCTTTGGCAGCTTGAATGCCTGCCAAGACAGGCGATAACTCAGCCCCAGTTAAGGTGCGAAAATGCAGCGGATTCAAGCTATCCAAACTAATATTAACCCGATGCAAGCCAGCATCTACCAAGGCTTTGGCCTCTTTGAACAACAAGGTCGCATTGCTGGTCATCGCGATATCGCTGATGCCCTCAATGCGTGCCAAGCTGGCAATGAGTTCACTCAAACCTTTGCGCACCAACGGCTCACCACCGGTGATGCGCAATTTATTCACACCTAAACGTGCAGCGACCCTGACAATGCGCTCAATCTCAGCAAAGCTTAGTAACTGTGAACGTGGCTCAGCCTGATAAGCATCGGCCGCAGGTCGGCAATAATCACAACGCATATTACAACGATCGGTGACCGATATGCGTAAATAATTAAGTTGCCGATCAAAGCGATCCACCAGTGATGCGGATCGCAAAGGTTCTTTAAAAAAAGTTAGAGGACTTTCATGCATCAGCGTATTTCCTCTTGGCTTAAAGGTTTAAATGCATTTTTAATCAAAGAAGGCGCGTTGCTTTGCATCACATGACATTGGTTGCAAAAGTAACGCCGTGGTGAAATTTCTGCCAAGGATTTGCCATCACGGTTTTTAAAATGAGATATTCCGATCTTAGTTGCACCCGGCATTTCTGAGTTCCAATTGTGGCAACTCAAGCACGTATTGCCATCACGGTTAATGGTGAAGTCACTGATATCGTGCGGAACCAAGGGTGGTTGCTGCACATAATTCTTCATGATCTTACCTTCGCCATCTTGCCATTCCTTGGGAGATGTTGGCACAGAAGGCGCATCTAAGGCGACCGCACCGCGCAAGGAGTTTACCGTACTTTCGGATGCCCAAGCCACAGAAACCATGATCAAACATAATAATAAGCAAAGTGTTGTTTTCATGAGACTCCCCTAAACCTTCACAATACGTACAGGACATTTTTTATAGTCCGTTTGTTTGGATAACGGATCAGTCGCATCTAAGATCAATTTATTGACCAAACGACGCGCATCAAACCAAGGAATAAAGACCAAGCCCACAGGTGGTTTGTTGCGGCCTCTTGTTTCAATCATCGCGGTGATTTCACCACGCCGACTTTCTACCTTGGCCAATTCACCCCGTTTAAGACCACGCTTCTTGGCATCATCAGGATGCATAAAGATTTGGGCATCAGGCATGGCTTTGTACAACTCAGGCACACGTTGGGTCATAGTACCAGAATGCCAATGTTCTAAGACACGTCCTGTGCACATCCACATATCATACTCGGTATCAGGCACTTCTGGCGGCGCTTCGTAAGGTGCAAAAATAATATTGGCTCGGCCATCTTTATTGCCATAAAAAAACAAGCCTTTGCCCGCAGGTACAAAAGGGTCTGAACCTTCACGGTAACGCCACTTGGTTTCTTTACCATTCACCACAGGCCAACGCATACCACGTTCTTTGTGCAACTGATCGTAGGCTGCCAAGTTATGACCTTTTTTAGGCCCATCTGTGCCAAACTTACGGTATTCTTCAAACAAGCCTTTTTGCACATAAAAACCAAAATGATCCATCTCATCATTGGCATAGACATTGCCATCGTCATCCGTGACTTTCTGTGTCGGAAATTCATCAACATGACCATTGCGATACAGTACATCATACAAGCTTTTATGGGCTAATTCAGGATCTTGGCTCCATAAATCTTTAGGCCAGATATCTTTGACTTGAAAGCGTTTGGAGAATTCCATTAACTGCCATAAGTCTGACTTGGCACCTTGTGGTGCCTCTACTTGCTGTCGCCATACTTGAGTACGGCGTTCTGCATTGCCATAAGCACCCTCTTTTTCAACCCACATGGCAGTGGGCAGAATCAAATCTGCGGCCATCGCTGAAACCGTGGGATAAGGATCAGAGACCACAATAAAATTATCAGGATTGCGGTAACCGGGTAAGGTTTCTTCGTTGGTGTTGGCTCCCGCTTGCACATTGTTGTTGCACATCGACCAATAAACATTGATCACGCTATCTTTGAGCATGCGGTTGTGTTGCACAGCGTGATAACCAGGTTTGGCAGGAATGGTTCCTGTGGGTAATTTCCAAACTTTTTCAGCAAAATCACGGTGTTCTTTTTTCTTCACGACCAAATCAGCAGGTAAGCGATGTGAGAACGTGCCCACTTCACGCGCAGTTCCACAAGCTGAGGGTTGGCCTGTGAGTGAAAAAGGACTGTTACCCGGTTCAGAAATTTTACCCATCAATAAATGAATATTATAAAGCAGACCATTGGTCCAAACACCACGGGTATGCTGATTAAAGCCCATCGTCCACAAGGATGTGATTTTCTTTTTAGGATCAGCATACAACTTGGCCAAACGCAACAATTGTTCCTTGGGAACGCTCGACATCTCGGAGGCATAATCCAAGGTATAAGGTTTCACAAGCTCGGCATATTCATCCAATGAGCTGACTGATAATTTGCCTTTACCTGAGTTTTTAGCTTTTTGTTCTAAAGGATGCTCGGGGCGCAAACCATAACCAATATCTGTGGGTGTGGTTTTAAAGTTAACATGACCCTCTAAAAACTTGGTGTTGTAGGCTTTGGTTTCGATAATATAATTGGCAATATAATTCAAAATCACCATATCGGTTTGGGGTGTGAACACCATATTATTATCGCCAAGATCAAAACAGCGATGACGATACGTCGAAAGCACGTGAACTTCAGAGCCTGCTTTGCTCAAACGGGTATCGGTAATGCGCGTCCATAAAATCGGATGCATCTCCGCCATATTAGAACCCCAAAGCACAAAGGCATCGGCATGTTCCAAATCATCATAACAACCCATCGGTTCATCTGAACCAAAGGCACGCATAAAAGCACCCACGGCAGAAGCCATACAATGCCTTGCATTTGGGTCGATATTGTTGGAACGAAATCCAGCTTTCATGAGTTTGGAAGCAGCATAACCTTCCATGATCGTCCACTGGCCTGAACCAAACATACCAATGGCTTCTGGCCCTTTGTCTTTTAAGGTTTTCTTCCACTTTTCAGCCATGATATCAAAGGCAATTTCCCAAGATACAGGGCTAAAATCACCTTCTTTGTGGTACTTGCCATTTTTCATGCGCAAGAGCGGTGTTGTCAAACGATCTTCACCATACATGATCTTCGATAAAAAATAGCCTTTGATGCAGTTGATGCCTTTGTTTACTTCTGACTTGGGGTCAGCCTGTGTTGCCACAATGCGATTGTCTTTGGTTCCAATCATCACACTGCAACCCACGCCGCAAAAACGACATGGGGCTTTGTCCCAACGAATACTATTTTTCTCACCATCCAAATCCAAAGCCTGTACGGCACTCGGTAAACTTAAATGAATGGATGCAGCGGCGGCAGATGCCGCACTTGCTTTTAAAAAGGATCTACGTGTTAACGCCATTGCCAACCTCCTGACTGTTCTTCTTTGGGCATGTTCTCACAGTATTGATACACTGGTGTGACATACAAAACCCCTTCTATATTTTGAATATGTTCGCTTAAACACATCACGGCGCGATTTGTCGCAGCTTCAAGCGTGATCACCAAACGTGATTGCTCATCTTGACCATGAATCTCAAGGCCTTCACACTGACTTAAGCTTTGATGAATCTGTTCGCAATCTGCCTCACGAAGCTGTACCACAGCACCGACAATGCATCCTAAATGTTCTTCGTTATCTATCACGATTTCACCTCAATCGCTTGTGTCGGGCAGGAAGCCACGCAAGCACCACATCCCGTACATAATTCTATATTTATAATAGGTTTAGAAACTTTTTTTGCCTGATGTTGCCATGAAATAGCACTGACTTCGCACTGTTCTGCACAACTCAAACAAACCACTTGCTGTTCTGTTAAACACCGATGATTAAGCTTGGCTTTGTATGGCCAAGGTTCAGCCTCATGACGCTGAAGAGCAGTGCTTGGGCAAGCGTCCACACAGTCTCCACAAAAAGTACATTCACCTTTTGCAAAGTCGACGCTGGGATAAGATGAAGCATTATCCTGAATTAAAATGCCTTCAGGACAATGCCGCACACAATCACCACAACGTGTACATGCTTCTTGAAATAAGCTTTCAGCTTGCGCCCAAGGTGGACGCAGGGGTATTTCTTGGCACAACACCCCTGCACCTAAAAACTTTCGACGTGAAAAATCCATGCTCAACGTTAGAAAGCGTAGTTTGCAACCAAGTAACCAAATTGAGCGGAATCAGCTTTACCAGCATTGCGTTCAGAAACCGCAGCACCTGGATTAAACACACCATATTGTCCGATCAACTTTAAACCTTGTACAGCGGCTACTTTATAGATGACTTTCACATCAACTTCAGTACCAGCTTTGGTTTGTGTATACGTTGGCGCACCAGCAGATAAAACACCAGCACCCACAACATTCAACCAATCACCTTGGGCTTTATCCAAAGATAATAAATGAGCATTCACCATCATGGTTAAACCTTTGGTGGGTGATGTTTTCACTGAGAAACGCAAGTCCTTCATGTTTGCCCAAGAAAAACGATCCATTTCACCATAGTGAGCATGGTTGGTATGGAAAGGAAATACGAAGTTTTTATGTGTGCCTGCGGTGGTTTTGTCATCACCAGGACTAAAGTCATATTCAATGCCCAGACGTGTATTCCATGCATCAAAGGTATAACCTGCTTTAACAGCAAAAGCTGAAGCGGATTGACGGGTATTTGTCACCCAATCACCACTTTGCAATGCGGCTTCAGCAGTCACATCTATTGCATTCCAAACGGCAAAACCGCGCAAACCATAAGTATTGACACTACGACCCTTGCCCACAGTCGCTTGTTGGCTATGTGACCAGTTCATAAAATACGCATCAACACCTGTTTTCTTGGCAAATTTATAAGTACTATAAAAACCCATCAAAGAACGGTCTTCCCATGTGACCAAGGATTGACCTTGTGGTGCCAAAGTTGTGGGTGTCATCGCGCCGATATCAGCAGGGTGAACGGCAAAGGCATCAATAGAAAGACCATCATTGTGATACATGGCCTTCATACCATCAAAGGTACGTGCCACATCCTTCCAACCCAAATAACCCAATAAGCGTTGATCACCATACGCAAGCTGTTGACGACCCACGCGCACAGCTAAATCTTGCCATTGATATTCTAAATAGGCTTGCAATAAATCAGCTTGAGAAAAATCCTGTGTGCCGAAAGCTGCGGTGCTTTTGTTTTGAATCAATACCGCTTGCGGTTGGAAAAAGACCGTTAAGCCGTTGCCAAAATCACCTTTGGCTTTTAAAAACAAACGCGTATCTAACTCGGATGTGTTGGTATCTACATTAGAATTATAATCAAAATTATTAAACGACTGGTAACGCTCCCGCAATTCTGCGGAAACCGTCCAATCTGCTGCTGCCTGAGCAACACCCGAAACACATAAAGCTGCCGCTAATAGACCTAAACGCTTCAAAAACATATCACCCTCTCTCAGTTGTTTGATATACACCTTTTTAAAATAGGTGCTTGAAACCACAGCTTACGCCTCTGAGATATTACGGCTAGCTTTTAAATACGCTTAGTATTGTATTAAGTGGGCTTCTATCGTGATGCCTGAAATAGAGTACTGTACTTCAGCGGTTTTTATCTTCTCATCAAGCACCGTGGCCATCGCTTCTTTGCTCACAAGGATTTCACCAGCACTGCTAATATCTTCGCCCAATTTACTGGCTCGATTCACAGGATCACCAAAGAAATCCAGATCATCCACCAACAAAAACTTGCCATAATCAATGCCACAAGAAACTTTAATATCAAAGATTTTATCGGTCATCATGTTGATACCATCTAAGGTGTGGTTAATGGTGACGGCGGCATGGATGGCATCGGAGACCGATTCAAAATGGGCAAAACAATTGTCTGCTTCAAATTTAACCACATGGCCACGATAACGTTCAATCACAGGTTTAGTGGCAGCTTGCATGCGTTGTACCATCGATAAATAATGAATAATGCCATACTTTTGGGTCATCAAAGAAAAGCCTGACATATCTAAAATCATCACCGCTTGTTCCACACCATAGCGTTGCCACAAAGCTTGTTCTATTTCTTTTTTATCATCAGTATTCTTTTGTACATAATCTAATAACAACTGACTAAACTGACTCACAAGCCTCTCCCAACAATAAACAGAATTGATGAAACCAAGCCGTACTTAATTTTTTCAACGATAAGCTTTCATCCGTGCATGCTTGTAGGTTAACCACCTTTGAGTCTAAACCACAACCTAAAATAGCATCAAAGCAAGTGACATCCACACACACATTCAAAGCCATGCCATGATAAGCAATACCATGCCGTACCCTTAAGCCCACAGCTGCAATTTTTTGATCTCCTATCCAGACACCGGGGAAACCACTTCTTTGCCTTGCTTGCACCCCCAAAGAGGCACACAAAGCCATGCAACTTCGTTCCAATTTTGAAACATAGCATGATACCGCAAGCTTACGCTGCTTGAGGTTTATCACAGGGTATAACATCAATTGCCCTGTGCCGTGAAACGTCGTTTCACCACCACGATCACTAAAAATTAAAGGGGCAGGAAGCTCTGCTTGTTGTCGGTTATCAATACGGCGACGACCTGTGGTGTAAATAGGTTGATGCTCACAACAAAACACATGCTCAGCCACTTGCGCCAAATGCAGCGCGTGGGCATGTTGTTTTAATTGTTCGATCATCGGTTCATAAGCCTGTTGGCCTAACCATGAAAAAGAGGGCGAAACATCCTTAACATGGTTCGATAGCATCGAAGTCAAGTGATTAAGCGTCGTTCCACTTAATAGAACAACCCACAGTTGGGTATTGTTTTTTAGGTGCTGGCTGGGCTGCAATTAATGCATCCATCGCAGGCTCAAGTTCTTTTTGCGTCACTTTGCTTTCATCTTTCCAGTAGTCATCAATACGACCATGATAATACAACTGACCTTCTGCATCATACAAATAAATATCAGGTGTGCATTGTGCATCCAATGCTTGCGCCACTTCTTGTGTATCATCAACCAAATAAGGGAAATCAATGCCCCATTCTTCTATTTTCTCAAGCATGGCACTGGGTGAGTCTTGCGGAAAATCAGGATGAATATTAGGATTAATGGCAATGCTATTGATGCCTTTAGCGCGAAACGCTTTTGCCAAACGCACCAAACGTGGCCAAACGGCAATCGCATAAGGACAATGGTTACAAGTCACGATGACCAACAAACCTTTGTCACCACTTAAATCTTTGGAATCATATGTGATACCGCTGGTATCACTGAGTGTGAATATCGGTAATGTTGATTTTAGTTCCACATGAATAGAGCCTACTAAAGCCATGTGTTATTCTCCTATATACATCAATGATTTTTTAAACGTGTAAACTATCTTGAATCGCTATCTGTAAACCATCAATCGCCAAAGGTTTTTTTAAGACCTTACTGAACGGGATGGATAAATCTTTTTGCAATGTGTGGTAACGGTCGTGTGCCGTGATAAAAATAACAGGTACTTTTAGGGAATGCTGACGAATAATCGCTAATGTTTCGACACCGCCCAGTTGTGACATCACGATATCAAGCATTAATAAACCAATCTTAGCTTCGTTGGCTTTAAAAATCTCAATCGCTTCAATGCCATTACTCGCTAAAAACACATCATAGCCTAATTTTTCTAAAATCTTAGAGGTAATAATGCGCACACTTTCATCATCATCAGCCAATAAAATGCCCTGTCTTGTTTCAGCTGGTGGCAAAATATCGACGACTTTCGTTTCTTCTTCAGCCTCATGAATAGGTAAATAGACATGGAAAATCGTGCCTTTTCCGACGCGCGATTCCACTTCGATGGTACCATCATGGCTAAGTACAGCGCCATGCACCACAGCTAAACCCAAACCACTGCCTTGACCAATATCTTTGGTCGTGAAAAAAGGTTCAAAGATATTGGCAATATGATCAGCATCCATGCCGCAACCATTATCTGCCATGGTCAAACATACCACGCGGTTTACTTTTAATTCAGGGTGAGCTTTGAGAAAGACCTTGCTGACACGTTTAATTTTTGCGGTGAACAAAATAACAGGGCTATGTGTTCCCACCAAAGCATCACTGGCATTCGCCAATAAGTTGAAAAAAAGTTGCTGTAGCTGCTCACTATCGCCAAAGATATTAATATCTTTTTTAAATAAATCGAGATGCAATTCAACATGATCTGACAATGAAGCCCGTACCAAGCGCAACAGTTCTTCTAAGAACTTATTGAGGTGAATGACACGACGATTCAACAAACCTTTGCGCGCAAAGGTTAATAATAATGAAATCATTTCTGAAGCTTGAAAACTTAACTCTTCCGCTTGTTTTAATTTAACAGCTGTCTCTGGTCGATCTTCAACTTCTATTCTGGCAAGAAATAAATTGCCTGTCACGCCTGCCAAAAGGTTGTTGAACTCGTGTGCAATACCACCAATGAGTGTGCCCAAAGACTCCAAACGCTGCACACTCTGCAAACGCTCTTCCACCTTCTTTTGCATGGTCATATCTTGCTGGGTGACGACAAAAAGATTAATGCTTGCATCATCTTCAATAATGGGTGCCACCGACATCAATGCATTCAACACCCGGCCCGAATGCGATTGATCACGAATCACCCCTTTCCAAAACTTTTCACTGATAATGGCTTTTTGCAAACAAGGATAGAAAGAACCCTCGCCATAACTTTGAAAAAAATCGGAAACAGCTTTGCCAATCATATCTTCAGATTGTTGATTGAGGTAACGACAAAAAGCTTTGTTGATATATTCAATATGACCTTTGCGATCAATGATCATGATGCAATCATAAGTTGCCTCAATCGCTAAGGACAACATATTTGATCTTTTTTCGGCCAATCTTTTTTCTTCGACAACACGGATATGCGCCAAATGATTTTCTACTGTGGTCTGTAATAAATTAAGGTAATCGCCATGTACCGTTTTCACGATATAATCCACAGCGCCAGACTTCATGGCTTCCACAGCAATTTTTAAATTATTCGCCGCAGATACCATGATGGCAGGAGGTAAACGGTCAATCTTTTTCAAGCGTTGGATCAATTCAACACCATCCAACACAGGAAGATGAGAATCGACTAGGATCAGGTCATAGTTTGTCGCAATAATTTTATTGTATCCCTCTTGCCCATCGCCAGCAAGATCAATATCATAACCTTCATTGCTCAACCACAACTGCACCAACTGTGCCGATACACGATCATCTTCCACGTATAATACACGTGTTTTTTTCTGTGAAGTCTGTGCTGTCATTTTAACAACCATCCATCTTTATGACTGAAATATTCCCAACTGACGCAAGTTTTGTTGACGTTGTTCCAAGAGTTTATCTTCGGGCAAAATCATCAAATGATTCAAGTTATCCTGCAAACGTTTATCTAATATTGCAGCGGCCTCTTTGGGATAACGATGCGCACCACCCAAAGGTTCAGGGATAATTTCATCAATCAGTTTTAACTCTAGTAGATCTTTTGCGGTTAATTTCAATGTTTGTGCAGCTTGCTCAGCAAAGGCACGGTCGCGCCACAAAATAGCCGCACAGCCTTCAGGTGAGATCACCGAATAACTGGTATATTGTTGCATCAACAAACGATCGCCAACGCCAATAGCCAAAGCACCGCCTGAACCACCTTCACCAATCACTGTGCAAATAATAGGCACACGCAATCTTGATAACTCCAGCAAGTTTGTGGCAATCGCTTCACTCTGTCCGCGCTCTTCTGCATCAATACCCGGCCAAGCACCTGCGGTATCAATGAACGTCAAAACAGGAATATCAAAACGTTCGGCTAATTTAAATAAGCGCAATGCTTTGCGATAACCTTCAGGGCGAGCCATACCAAAGTTACGTTTTAACTTCTCTTTGGTATCACGGCCTTTTTGTTGTCCAACCAGCATCACACTGCGGCCATGAAAGCGGGCCAACCCACCCACAATGGCTTGATCATCAGCAAAAGCACGGTCACCATGTAATTCTTGAAAATCATCAAACAAGTGTTCAACATAATCAAAGAAGTAAGGCCGCTCTGGATGACGAGACAATTGGCATATTTGCCAAGGGCTAACTTTTTCATAAATTTGGTGTAATAATTTATCACGTTTTTGGCTTAACTTTTGCACTTCTTCGGCAATGTTGACATCGGCCGCACGACCCATGCTGGAAAGCTCTTCTATCTTCACAGTCAGTTCAGCAATAGGTCGCTCAAACTCTAAATAACTATGTGGTATCACGCTTTATCTCCTCAGGCTGCCATATATGGCAAATCACACGCAGCACATCATGTCCAAATAATTCTTCAAGTGCGCGCGTCACTGTATCATTCCAAGTCAAGGTTCGCGAAGTTTGCATTTCAACCAAGCAACCATTTCCCAGACGAACATGCAGTGCGAGCGCGCTTTCTCCCGGTGAAGAAGCCACAATATCATTGACCTTTTCCAGACGTTTATCTTCCCATGCAAACTCTGTCGTACTCAAAATAAGACGATTCACAAGTTGAGGCAAGATATCATCTAAACGCACCATATGACGTGCCAGTAATGAAGGCTCATCACGGCTTAAATCCACTTGTGCTGAAATCAGCAATAAGTCTTCGCTATTCAATAAATCAATGTTTTTTTGATACATTTTGGAAAAACAAACAAGGTCAGCTTCACCGTGTAAATCTTCAATACGCACAAAAGCCATCGTGCCACGATTGCCATGATGCACACGCACGTTTTTCACCGTCGCAGGAAAAACAATGCTTTGACCATCATTGCACTGGGTCAATGAGGCAAGGTCAGTATTGGCCAAACCTTCAATGTGTTGCAAGCTTGCTTCCAAGGGATGCCCTGTTAAATAAAAGCCCAACACATCTTTTTCGTGTTGAAGCACTTCACCTGCATTCCAAGCCTCCAACTCTGGCCACTCGCGTTCCGTTTCAAAAGCTGCTGTCGAAAAAAGCTGCATTTGATGGGATGATTCTTCACCTTGTCGTCGACGCGCATCAGAAATCAAGCTACTTAAACTCTCAATGGCCACACGCTGATGCGGAATGAGACCGTTGCAAGAGCCTGACTTAATCAATGCTTCCAAGACTCTTTTATTGAGTGTTTTTTCTGCGACCCGTTCCAACATCTCAGAAAAAGATTGAAACATCTGGCCGCGCTGTCGTGCCGCCGTTAAAGACTCAATCGCCGCTTGACCCACGCCTTTAATCGCACCAAGACCATAACGAATGGCTTTTCCTTCAGGAACAAATTCCCAATAAGATAGTTGAACTGAAGGCGGTAATATCTCAATGCCCATTTGCTGACAATCTTGAATTAACATGACTACTTTATCAGTATTCCCCATATCACATGAAATACTGGCAGCCATCAAAGCCAAAGGATAATGGGCTTTTAGATAAGCCGTTTGATAAGCAATGAGTGCATAAGCCGCTGAATGCGATTTATTAAAACCATAACCCGCAAATTTTTCCATTAAATCAAAGATATATTCCGCTTTATTAGCATCAATATGTTGATCAGCGGCACCTGCCATAAAGATGCTGCGTTGCTGTGCCATTTCTTCAGGTTTCTTTTTACCCATCGCACGCCGCAACATATCGGCTTGTCCCAAGGAATAACCCGCTAAAACCTGAGCAATTTTCATCACTTGTTCTTGGTATAAAATGACACCATAGGTTTCATCTAAGATCGGTTTTAATTGCGGTAACACATAAGAAACTTCATCGCGGCCGTGTTTCCGTTCGATAAAATCATCGACCATGCCTGACTTCAATGGGCCTGGACGATACAAAGCCACCAACGCGATCACATCTTCAAAACGGCTCGGCAACAAACGCGTCAGCAAATCACGCATACCTGAGGATTCAAGCTGAAAGACCGCACCCGTCAAACCTTTTTTCAACAAGGTATAGGTAGCCTCATCATCGAGAGGAATCTGCGTAATATTAAATGTTTTTTCTTCTTCACTCTGACCATGAAGGTGGAGCAGTTTTTCAGCTTTATGGATGACGGTTAATGTTTTTAAGCCCAAAAAGTCAAACTTCACCAAGCCAACTTTCTCAGCACTCTTCATGTCCCACTGCACCATCACACTACCTTCGCGTGGATCGCGATATAGGGGGGCAATATTGGTTAAAGGCGTGCGGCCAATGACCACACCTGCGGCATGTTTACCTGCATGGCGATGTAAACCTTCTAGTTTTCCTGCAATTTCAAACAAGCGCGTGATACGCGGATCTTTTTCAATAATTTTACTTAATTCAGGCTCAACATCCAAGGCTTTATCAAGGGTCATATTCATATCAGCGGGGATGAGCTTGGCAATCACATCCACATCGGCATAAGGAATATCTAAGACACGACCCACATCGCGCACCACAGCTTTGGCTTTCATCGAGCCATAAGTAATGATTTGCGCCACATGATCCTGACCATACTTCTTGGCAACATATTGAATCACCTCATCACGGCGATCCATGCAGAAATCAATATCAAAATCGGGCATGGATACCCGTTCTGGATTCAAAAAACGTTCAAACAGCAAATTATAATATAAAGGATCTAAGTCTGTGATGCCTAGAACAAAAGCCACCAGTGAACCCGCTCCAGAACCACGACCTGGCCCCACAGGAATATCTTGATCTCTCGCCCACTGAATAAAATCAGCCACAATCAGGAAGTAACCAGGAAAGCCCATTTTACAAATAATATCTAATTCAAAATCCAAGCGTGCCATATAATCTTGACGCACAGCATCGGGTCTTTGCTGCATAATGCGTGGCCAATAAGCTGTCAGACGCTCATGCGACAAAATGCGCATATGTGTCTGTAGATCCGTATCACCAGGAACTTCAAAATGAGGTAATTGGTACTGACCAAACTGCATATCCACATTACAACGACAAGCAATATGCATGCTATTTTCAATGGCTTCGGGAATGTCTGCAAAAAGAACCTGCATTTCTTCATAACTTTTGAGATAACACTCAGCGTTCACATGGCCATGAAACTCATCATTCATGGTTCTGTTTTGCTGAAGTGCCTGCATGGCTTGATAAGCTTCAAAGTCATCGCGCGCTAAAAAATGCACATCATTGCTGGCCACAAGCGGAATATGCAGTTCATGTGCGATATCAATCAGTTGTTGATTAAGTAAGTCTTGGCCTTGAATACCTGTGCGCTGTAATTCAATAAAAAAACAATCTTGGGCAAAGATCGACATATATTCTTGCGCGACACTATAAGCTGCTGGCTCATTTCCCTTGCGCAATAACTGCTCAATCTCACCATTCCAACCTGAAGATAAAGCAATCAAACCTTCGCTATACTCTTTGAGCAACGCATGGTCGACACGCGGTTTATAATAGAAACCTTCCAACCATGAAATAGACACTAATTTTAATAAGTTTTCCCAACCGTGGTTGGTTCTGGCCAATAAAACCAAGCTGGGATAATTCGGTTGCCGCCTTCCACCTTCATTTTTTTTAACTTGGTAATTAGGGCATAAATTCACTTCCAAGCCCATCACAGGCTTAAGCCCTTTTTTAACGGCAGCACTATAAAACTCAACCGCACCAAATAAATTGGCATAATCCGTCAGGGCAATCGCGGGCTGTTGTAATAAAGCGGCCTTATCAATCAAGGAACTTACGGTTGCAGCAGCTCCCAGCAGTGAAAAGTCAGAATGAACATGTAAATGAGTAAAAGAAGCAAAGCGCATGCTGCAAAGTCTATCTTGCATAAGTTAGAAATAAAGCAACATCACCATAAAAGCCAAAAATAATCCGCCGTAAAGCAGCATATTGACTTTATTTTAGCACTCTCTAAGCTAGAGTGCTAAAATACTATCACAGTCGGAGAGCTCGCTATGAAAACCTTAGAATTATCAAGCCTTTCATCCTTTTACCGTGAAATAAAAAGAACACCGACCTTAGCAAGAGAAGAGGAATACCAACTCACCAAACGTTGGCAACAACACCAAGATAGTGCAGCAGCCCATACGCTGGTTGTCTCCAATACCTATGCCGTTGCAGCCATAGCCAGAGAGTACCGACACTTTCATTTAGCTGAAATGGATTTAATTCAAGAAGGTTGCATTGGCTTGATGAAAGCCATCAAAGGCTTCGACCCCGACAAAGGTTTTCGCCTCATGAGCTATGCCAATTGGTGGGTTCGCTCAGCTATCCAAGAATTTATTTTGCACAATTGGCGTATTGTTAAATTAGGCACCAATAAACTCCAGAAACGCATATTTGCAAGCCTAAAATGTGCAAAAGAAGCCATCACAGGATTTGATAAGCTAGAAAAAGACAGCCCTGAGTATCAACAACATGCCCAAGCATGGCTCAAACAAGATGTCTCACTCAATGCGGACCGTGAAGGCCATGAACTAAGCCAACAAATGCCTTCCGACATCGCCACACCAGAAGAAGCTTTGATTCAAAAAAACACAAAACAAGTGCAACAACAACAGCTTAAAACAGCGTTGTCATGCTTAAACACCCGTGAACGGGATATTATGATTCAACGCCATCTGCAAGAACCCCCGAGCACACTCAAAGAAATATCCCAAGACCTATCCATATCCATTGAGCGTGTGCGACAATTAGAAAAAAAGGCTGTTCAAAAATTAAGACAACAAATGTTGTAGGTGTTTGTCGGTATTGTGGGTGAAGGTTTTTTTGTATGATAATATTATCATCATAGATAAACACTCTAGGTTATTAGACAGGTTTTCTGTCTGATCTATTTTTATATTTAGTGAGGGAATTATGAATAACACATCACAAAAGCACCATTTTATTCCTATTTTTTATCAGAAAGGGTTTCGCTCTGATCAGGATGAGTTGTTTGCTTATAAGAAAGATCGTGGTGGTATCAAGATTCGGTCACCATCTCAAATTATGTATGAGAAAAACTTGCACACTTTTCAGCATAAAGGTGAAGAAAGCATGATTGAAGATTTTTACTCGAAGTTAGAGGGATGGTTTAGTGAGTATTCAAAAATCATGGAGAATATAGATAATCCCAACCTTATTGGAGAATTAATGAAAGATGGTAACTTTCAGCGTCTAGCTAAACTCATGGTATCTATACAGTTTTGGAGAACTCCTTGCCGTACACAGCAAGCTATCATTTACGCAGAGAAATTGGTCAATCTTTATGATAAAGCTGATGATGAAACAAAGACATTTCTTTACCATAATAGGGATCTTGTTGAATACCACAGTAAAAGGGCTGTTAGATATCATA
The DNA here is from genome assembly GCA_030950585.1 of Mariprofundaceae bacterium. Lineage (GTDB taxonomy): Bacteria > Pseudomonadota > Zetaproteobacteria > Mariprofundales > Mariprofundaceae > JAUZRG01. Next base: position 21,396 of record JAUZRG010000039.1, read on the forward strand.
AGAAAAGGGCAAAGAAAAACGACTCATTAAAACTCATTCAGTTTTTTCTTTTGCCATTACTCTCATTTGATATTTCATGTAAAGTGAAAAATTTTAAACTTTTTCAAGCAAATGAACATAAAAAGTTTATAACATCAGATAGACCAGTCATATATTGATAATATTGAAGATTTATTCAGCTTCAAACTTTTTGTTTTTCCATTCTCAAAAGACCTACTACTTGTAAGTGATGAGCGAGATATCAAGTCACTGAATATTGATAAAATTAATTTATTGATTGCTAATAGAGCAGCAAACATTGTTATATCAGGAGATCAGAAACAGCTTGAGGAGCTAAAAAGTTTATTAAGCGAAACACCTGTGTAAAGGCAGGGTAATATCTCGTTCCCATCGCTCCTGCGTGGTAATGCATATTAAAACACACATGACCTGCCAATCACTTCAAAGGTTCCATTGTATCTGATCATGCTTTTTGTTTACGATAAATCACCATGATAAACAAAGCTCCAAAATGAATAGACAGACCTATATCTAATGTCTTGGGGCAAACACATAACAAGGACAATTAAGCTCTGGACATGCTGGATGCCGTCGTTATGTTTCAGGAAAATAAAAGCAAACTTTAAACATGAATAACAAAGAGGTATTACGAATGGAAAACCGACGTTTTGACTTTAGGATTTGGCACTGGGCTCATGCATTTGTTGTGCTAGGACTGATGGCAACAGTCTTGTTGCGTAAAACATTTTTAAGCTGGAGAAGTAACTCTGAACTTATTATGCAAAAACTTGCAGAGATCAACATTGAGATCGGTGCAGAACAAGCAAAGGTCATCGCTAAAGCTATTCGGGCACCTATGTGGGAATGGCATATTCTTTTAGGCTATGCCTTAGCCGCATTACTGATTTGGAGAATCACGCTGTTTTTCACGCAAAGCGGATCGCGTACTTATAGAGATAATAAAAATAAAAGCATGCATAAAAAAGCAGTGATGATTGGTTATATTGGCATCTATTCACTTCTCTTGTTTATGGCTACTTCTGGTCTCGTGATGAATTTCCATGCAGCTCTTGGCCTAAGTAAAGGCATCACGCATGATATTAAAGAAGTTCATGAGTTTATTTTCTTCTATGGCGTACTTATTTTTGTACCATTGCACATTGCAGGGGCTGTCGCCGCAGAGCTAAAAGGTGAACCTGGCTTGATTTCAAATATGATTCATGGCAAAGCTAAGCTTTAGCGTCATCTGGCCAATAGCATAGACAGACTTTTGCCTTCATAGAGCTTTAACGATTAAATGCAAAATAATTTCAAATGGACTTTTATAAAGTCACTAAACCTTAAGGGGCGCATTAATTTATGAACATAATCATTCTTAACCTTGCTCGTCATACGACCAAAGAAGAATTAAAAGTCCTCTTTGAAGAACACGGCACCGTAGAATCTTGTGATTTGGTATTAGATAAATCGACGGGTAAATCCAAGGGCTTTGGTTTTGTTGAAATGCCAGAGGCTGAAGAAGCCAAGAGTGCGATAAAACTCTTGAATAGTCAGGTTGTTGCCAACAACAGAATTCGTGTTAAAAAAGTTGAAGATAAAGCATAATTAGGCGTTTCACTTGACCAGCCTATGCTAACGGCTGGCAGGTGATCTTTACGCGTTCCCATCGCTGCTGTGTGATCATGCCTATGGAAACAACGATGAACTGTGAACTATTCGACGAGCTCAGACACCGCTCATCTTTTAAAGCAGCATCTCTGCTTAAGCGACTGTTCAATCCTAAGCTTTTCGACAGAACGTTAAAATACTTCCATTAAATTTACTCTCAAGATAATCAGTGTGTAGCGGTTTCATATGAGAGCTGGAATAGCCATATTTATTCATTTGCAAGCTGAGTTTATTTTTTCTTCCTCGCCCAGGATCAACTAAAATGACTTCGCAGGCTGTATTGGCATGACTTTCAATAAACTTAGCTAGTTCTAGTATGTGTGTATCTTCATACAAAAGATCACTACCGATAATTAAATCAAATCGGCCAAGATCGTCCGTTTCATCAGTCCAACTCGTGCGTTCAAAGGAAATTTCTTTATCGTTATTGAGGTTTGTGTTGCGCTTTAAAAAGAGTTTAACATCTGGGTGATAATCAGTCGCGGTAATGTCAGCTTTCTTCTTATTGAGCAGCAAGCTAGATAATGCCATTCCACACCCAACCTCTAAGATCCTTTTTCCATCAGTTTCAAAAGTTGAAATATAATGAGCAAGCACCAAACCTGAAGGCCAAACAAGGCCAAATAAAGGCCATTGAGCAGAGGATATACCTAGCTTTTCAGCTATTCCTTCTGGATCATTAAATTGTTGATTATCGCGTAGTGAGCAGAGATGAATGTCGATATTTTCAAACTCAATCGTTTGGTAGTTAACTCTAAGAGCTGAGGTCATTATTTATCCCGATAATCAGTGCATCTAAGTGATGTTTTAAGGTAAATAACAACACTTTAGCTAAAAATTAGAATATCGTGACACACAGAAAGAACAAGGCCTTGAAAGATATTTTTATTGACCACGCACCCTATATAAAGATGGCTTTTAATAGACACAGGGTACTATACCAAACAAACAATCACATCCTTCTAAACACTTAAATGGATGAGCGCATAATACGGCAAGAGTCATTTCTTATTATCTCCCTACAGTGGCTGCTGATGCGTTCAAGCATACATTCCCACACGGGATCAATAGTAGTGAGGTATATTTCAAATCCTTAGCCACTTTTGAGCCAACTCTAAGTCACATTGATACCTTGTATATTCGCGTCATCTTGTTTAAGATGAGCGGCCATTAGAAATGTCAATTGATGCTATCACATCATAAAAACAATCAATAAAGTCTACCGACTAAAGGCGCTAATAATGCAGACCCAATGTGCTTTTAGCTGCGTAATAATGGCATTACACATAAAATAAACTGAGGTTTTTGTGACCAAAATTGAAGAATTCATACAACAAGAGTCAGCAAGCGGTGTCTTGTTAATCATCGCAACTTTTTTAGCGCTTATCTTGAGCAATACATTTATGTCAGGGCTATATGAAGCCTTTTTGCATATACCTGTTGAAATACGGTTTGGAGCACTGCACCTTGATAAAACACTTTACCATTGGGTGAACGATGGGCTGATGGCGGTGTTCTTCTTGCTCATTGGTCTTGAAGTAAAAAGAGAAATGTTGCAAGGCCACTTATCATCCTTAAAACAAATCACCTTACCTGGCATTGCTGCCATTGGTGGCATGGTTGTTCCAGCCATGATCTATTTAAGCTTTAACCAAAACAATCCCATTGCCCTGAATGGCTGGGCTATTCCCACCGCAACGGATATTGCTTTTGCATTAGCTATTTTATCTTTATTAGGCAATCGCGTGCCAACTTCATTAAAGATCTTTTTAATGGCACTGGCCATTATTGATGACTTGGGTGCAATCGTTATTATCGCGCTATTCTATACCACCCAACTATCCATCTTATCCATCGTGATTGCGTGCCTTTCTTTGGCTGTATTGATCACCCTAAATCTGCTTGGTGTCACAAAGAAAGTCGCTTATATTGTGGTTGGTATCATCTTATGGGTCAGTGTTCTTAAGTCTGGTGTTCATGCCACACTCGCTGGCGTGGCATTGGCCTTTACCATTCCATTGATCGGCAAAGATGACAATCAACAACAAGTATCACCCCTAAAAGAAATTGAGCATTCCCTACACTTTTGGGTTGCCTTTTTCATTCTTCCTCTGTTTGCTTTTGTGAATGCAGGGGTCAATGTGATGCAAATATCATTGAGTCAAATGTCTAGCTCTGTGCCCCTTGGTATCATGTTGGGCTTATTTTTGGGTAAACAGCTTGGTGTTTTTGGTTTTTGTTGGCTGGCCATTAAACTTAAAATAGCCGAATTACCCAAAAATAGTAGTTGGCTGCAATTGTATGGGGTATCCGTCTTAACAGGTATTGGCTTTACCATGAGTTTATTTATCGTGTCATTGGCCTTTGAGGATGATCGCCTTTTTCAATACACCGATAAACTGGCCATTCTGATAGGATCATTCATGTCAGGTATTATTGGTTATTTGATTCTTAGGTTCAGTCAAAAAAAGGATAAAGATAAGGCAAGTTAAAGTGACTTGTACTTAGACGCATCACCTTATCCGAAGGACAGCTCATGATAGAAAACGACATCAAAGAAGAAATCTTAAAACGCCTGCGAGATACAGAAGAAAAAGAAGACGTTAAAATCCTGATGGCCATTGAATCGGGAAGCAGGGCTTGGGGTTTCCCCTCGCCAAACAGCGATTATGATGTGCGGTTTATCTATGCGAGAAAAAAGGACTGGTACCTAGCGGTCGACCTTGAAGATAAAAGAGATGTGATCGAATACCCCATCGTGGATGAAATAGATCTCAACGGCTGGGATGTCAGAAAAGCACTACAACTATTCTGGAAATCTAACCCCGCATTTGTGGAATGGATTCAATCCCCCATCACCTATATGAATCATGGCAGCTTCAGAGAAGATGCTTGCCACTTGTTGCCAAGCATCTATTCAGTCGAAAAAGGCATCCATCACTACCTTAGCATGGCTAAAAACAACTACCGTGGCTACCTCCGAGAAGAGATGGTTCCACTAAAAAAATACTTTTACGTGCTCAGACCATTGCTTGCCATTCAGTGGCTAGAAAAATATGGCAGCGCGGCACCAATAGAGTTTGATAAAATGCTTGAATTGCTCACAGATTGTGAACTATTAGGTTCCATTCATGATTTACTGGAAAAGAAAAAAGTCAGTGAAGAAAAAATGTTGGCTCCAACCATGCCCGTGTTAAATAAGTTCATCGAATCTGAGCTAAGTCGGCTTGAAGCCACTCAACCCGAAAAATCAAATCGTGAAGCTGAAATGACTCAGTTGAATGCATTGTTTCATAAGGTTTTAAGTGAATAATAGAGATTGGTTTTTTCTAATGTTTCAAACACTTGATACAGTGTTCAGGTATGCATTCCCATACCGATCGTGAAGAACGATGAATAGCAAAAGGGGCATCCGTTACCTTGAATAGCCCCTTTAAATCAATTCGAGTGACTATCACCTTTGTTGGTACGATAAGCCTCGGCTTCTTCACTGCGTTTCGTCCAATAGGCTCTTATTTCTTCGGCACTAAGTATGCTATTGTGATCCAAATCCATGCCATCAAATTTAAGCTGCGACCGTTCTAAATATTCTTTGCGCGTGACCACATCATCTTTATTTTTATCATGCTTTTTAAAGTGATTATTGGTTGGACCTTCCCAAGCATTCACATTGCTGGTTAAATTTTTTCTTTTATTTTTCCAATAATCATAGAGTTCTTGGCGTGCGATTCTGCTATCTTTATTGGTATCAAAGCGATTAAAACGAATATTGGCAGGGCGCAAGTATTCTTGCTCACTCACACTCCCATTATGATTTTTATCCATTTGTTCCAAGGCCTTATGAGCACGCTTAATCGGATCATATACCGCATGTGCCATCATTGGTGCTGCACATAAACAACATACTAAAGGGAAAAACCTTAATTTCATTTTATCTCCAAATCATCATGAATCAGTGTTAACGGGTGTTGCCTGTATCTTGAATCGCCTGCACAAGCATCACATTGCCATCCACCCCCGCAATCACACACACCTCACCTACGGCAATACCACTATTTTGGCCAGAAGGTGCAAGACGTGCATTCCACTGAATACCAGAATAACGAATATTACCACTCGTTTGCGTGATTTCTTGCGTGCAAGCTACCTGCTGACCAATCATATCACTGCTGGTATCAGGGCCGCCGCCACTATTTTGAAAGGCTTGCAACGGCTTCCAGAGTATGGCTGCAAAAAAAACCATCAATAAACCCACGCTTAAGGTTTCAGACTCCCAACTGTTCACAACACCAAAGTGACTTAAAAAGGCAGTCGTAAAACAGGCCAGCGCAAAAAACAACAGTGGACCACTCAATCCAATGATGGTTAATTCAACCGCAAGCGAAATAGCAGCAATGACAAACAGTACAGCACTATGGTTTTCAGAAAAATATTGTGCGAAGTCCATATCTACTTATAACTTAATCGCACTAGAAACAGCGATGGCTTGTGCCACGGTATTTGCTACATTATCACTGGTTTTACCATCGGAAAGAACCACGGTACTTTCTGCTGCAATGGCACGATGCGCATCAATGGCTTCCTGTGCTAATTTAAAAGTCACGGCTTCCTTACCTTCAGGGGTTATCGCAATACTACCCACCATCCGCAAAGCTTTGGCATCGGCTTGAGACACCAACAAAATCGCTTCTGCTTTACCTGTCGCTTCTAAGATTTGTGCTTCTTTACTGGCTTCTGCGGCAAGCACTTCTTCTGCCTTAGCTGCTTCTGCATCCAAGACCCGGGCTTGCTTCAAACCTTCAGCTTCCGTAATCGCAGAAGTCTTGACCCCTTCTGCGGTTAAAATCACCGAACGCTTTTCACGTTCTGCGGTCATTTGTTTTTCCATGTCTTCACGAATCGTTTGCGGTGGTGAAATGTCTTTGATTTCATAACGGGTCACCATCACACCCCAAGGCGAAGTGGCTTCGGTCATCGCGTTTAAAATCTTCCCATTGATACCATCACGGTTTTGAAAGCACTCATCCAACTCTAAAGAACCGATGGCATTACGCATGGTGGTCATAGCCAGTTGAGTCACCGCCATTTTATAATCAGTCACATTATTGGTGGCTGAGGCAGCATCCACGACTTTCATGAACAAGACACCATCAATCTCTAAACTAATATTGTCTTTAGTAATCGCAGATTGCGAGCTAATTTCTAAGGTCTGTTCTTTTAAATTTCGGTCGCCTTCAATTCTTTGCAGAAAAGGTATAATAAAATTCAAACCTGCGGATAAAGTCGTTGAATACTTACCCATGGTATAAATCACATAACCTCTATTTTGAGGAACAAAGTGAATACCTTGCTTAATTGTATAAAGAACCACCAAAGTGATCCATAAAAAAGGGCTACTAATTATGTCCAGAAACGAATCCATCATGATTTCCTTTGTTTTTCAGAATTGATATTGCCAATATTGAATGCTACTTGCTAAATATCTTCAACCAAGAAGTAAACCCTTCAAAGCATAAACCATTTGCCGCTTCCACCTTCCCGCTGATACGCTTCGGCGATGAACCTTTCCATTCCATTTGCAGGCTTAACCTTACAAACACCCCTTATCCTTCTTTCTGGCTGTGTCGGCTTTGGTGAAGAATACACCCGTATTGAAGGCTTTTCCAACCAAGATGTTGGTGCGGTGATTCTCAAAGGAACCACCCTTGAACCACGCATGGGCAACACACCCAACCGCGTCTATGAAACGCCTTCTGGCATGCTCAATGCTATTGGTTTGCAAAACCCGGGAACGCCCTATGTAATCGAACATATTTTACCACGTTTGCCCCATCATGAAACACAATTCTGGGCCAATGTGAATGGTTCTAGCATTGAAGAATATGCTGAAGTCGCACGTCGTTTTGATGACTCACCTGTCACGGCCATGGAAATCAATATTTCTTGCCCCAACGTCAAAGAAGGCGGCGTGCATTTTGGCAATGACCCTGTGATGAGTGCCAAAGTGGTTGCGGCCATGCGTGCAGTCACCAAAAAACCATTGATTACCAAAATATCACCCAATAACGCGCAAGTCGTTGATATTGTGCAAGCCTGCGCTGAAGCAGGTAGTGATGCCTTTTCTGTGATCAATACCTTGGTGGGTATGGCTGTCGACATTGAAAAACGTCAACCTATTCTAGGCAACATCTCTGGTGGTCTATCTGGCCCAGCCATTAAACCTGTGGCTCTTTGGAAAATTCATCAAATTCGTGAATACACAGCCAAACATCAGCTACCTATTTTGGGTCAAGGTGGTATTTGTAATGGTCATGATGCCATTGAATTTGCCATCACTGGAGCCGATGCGATTGGTTTGGGAACAGGCCTTTTTTATGACCCATTGCTATGCAAAAAAATCTTAACTGATTTAGAAGACTACATGCAAAGACATCAATTCGATGCATACCAAAACATGGTGGGTAGCTTATCTTGCTAATACGACTGTTTATATGCCTGTGTTTCTTACCATGCCTTGCTGAAGCGGGCACCTTATCCATCATGGGTTCTTCAAGTCGCATGGTCAGTGTGGATAAGGTTTTTGATGGTGATACCTTCAAGACAAAGACAGGAGAACGCGTTCGATTGCTTGGCATGAACACTCCCGAAGTGGCACATCGAGACTCCCCTGCCCAACCCTTTGGCGACATAGCCAGCCGATTACTCAAGAAGATGATCGATGGCCAAAGCGTTCGTTTAGTCACCGATAAAGAAAAAAAGGATCGTTATGGCCGTACCCTTGCCCATGTTTATCTCAAAGATAATACATGGATCAATGGTGAAATAGTCAAACAAGGTATGGCACACGTCTATACCTTTGCCCCTAACTTTAAACATGCCAAAGAACTCAACCAACTGGAACAACAAGCACGTAAAAAAGACTTGGGTATTTGGCATCATAAGCGTTATAAAGTACTTGATGCTGCCAAGGTTAGCAAAAAACATCTTGGTCAATTTCGGGTCGTGCGCGGCCAAGTTAGCAACATCAAAAAACACCGTTTTAAACTAGGCAAAATAAGCGTTGGTATTCCTCGAAAAGCAAGATCTTATATGCCTGAACTAGATTTACAGCAAGGGCAAACCATCGTTGTGCATGGTAAAATACGCATGTCTCGCACGAAAACATTATTCATGTCTTTATACAATCCAACTGATTTGGAGCTTTAAAGGATGCATAGTCTTCTTTCTATCAGTAAAAAATGCATTTTATTATGTTCATTGGCTTTATTATCCGCATGTGCCACCAACCCAGTCTCTGGCTCAAAAGATTTTGTATTGATGAGCGAAAAACAAGAATTGCGCCTTGGTCAGCAATACGCAGCTCAACTTTCAAAAACCTTAAACTTATTAAAAGAATCCGATCCTTTAAGTCAATATGTTAATACGATTGGTCAAAAAATGGCTGCTGTGGCAGATCGTTCAGACTTATATTTTCGCTTTCAAGTGGTCGATGATGCGACTCTAAATGCCTTTGCCTTACCCGGTGGCTATATCTATATTCATCGAGGCTTATTGGTTCAGCTCAATTCAGAAGCCGAGCTGGCAGCTGTTCTTGGTCATGAAATTGGCCATGTCACCGCACGTCATGCGGTCAAGCAATACACCAAATCAGAGGCCTATCGCCTTGGCATGGCTATCACCTCTATTTTTGTACCTGTCACCCAAACCATCGGACAATTTAGCAGCATCATTGCCACAGGGATGATTCGTGGTTATGGCCGTGATGATGAATTACAATCCGATGAGCTAGCTATCTCTTATATGCAACGCGCTGGTTACGACACCAAAGCTACCATTGCTCTCTTGCAAACCCTCAAGCGCATGGATGATTTAGATACCAAAGAACGTAAAAATGCAGGTGAAAAAGTCAAAAAGTACCACGGTGCTTTTTCAACTCACCCTGAAACATCCAAACGCATTCGCTTGGCAGTTGAGAAACATGCAACCAGTGGTGGCTTACTCAACAAACAAGCCATGTTAAATGCGGTTAAAAACTACCCTTATGCCGATAATAGCAACGATGGTGCGGTGATTGGCCAACGCTTTATTCATCCTGACTTGGGCATTCAACTTCATTTTCCCAAAGGCTGGTTCATCAAGAACACACCTGAAGCTTTGGTGGCACGTCTGAAAAAAGAAAAAGTATTTTTTAGAATGCAAATGGAAAATCTACAGAAACGTGAAACAGTCTCCGAAATTCTGAAGCGAGACCTTGACCAACAACCCGCACAGATCAAAACAGCCCAACAACATGGTTATGAATCAGCCCATGCTACCGTCAATATGGCTGCACCCAATGTGCGCCAAGCGCGTGTACATGCCAATATTTTACGCAAACAAGCACAAGCGTTTCACCTCACCATGTGGAGTGAACGTGATAACTTTATGAATGTTCAAAAAGACTTTGACAAAATTGTTAAATCCTTTCGACCTTATGATGTTCAACACGATGCTGGTATTCCGCGCATTCATTTACACCGCTGGAAGAAAAAAGATCAATGGCTAAGCCTTGCCAAGAAATATCATGATATATTAGGTGATTTTACCGCTGAACGCCTAGCATCACTCAATGGCATGGATTTCGATCAAACACCGCCAACAGGCACTTGGATTAAATTGGTTTATTAAGGATATATATGGCTCACAAAAGCACTCAATGGTTTCATAGGCACATCAACGATCCCTTTGTTAAAAAAGCAAAAGCAGAAGGCAAACGCTCTCGTGCTGCATTTAAGTTAACACAAATATTAAAAAAAAATCACGTCATCATCAAACCCAGCATGACCCTGATCGACCTCGGCTCAACACCGGGTTCATGGTCGGTTGAGCTGGCGGCCGCTTTAAAAAATCAAGGTTTGCTGATCAGTGTTGATTTATTACCGATGAAAGCTGTGCACGGTGCACACTTTATTCAGCAAGATTTCACCAAAGAAGAAGGTTTAAAAGAAATTGATGCCTGTTTAGATGGCAAGAAAGCACACATGATCTTTTCTGACATTGCACCTGAAAAAGGCGGCAACAAATGGGTCGATCAAGTCGCCAGTATTGCCCTCAACGAAGAGGTGCTTGAATTCAGTCGGGCACGTTTAAAGTCAGGTGGTCATTTGCTCATTAAGTGCTTTATGGGTGAAGGTTTTGAGGAGTTTCGTACTCAACTGCGTCAGGCTTTTACCAAAGTAAAGGCTGTTAAGCCGACAGCAAGCCGCACAAGCTCCAGCGAAGTCTTCTTATTAGCAACGGAATTAAAACAATAAAAAACGATGTGTTATTAGGTGTTAAAGCTCAACTACTAAAGTAAGACTTTAAGTATTAAGAACACAATATTTAAATGCATTAAAAGTTTTAACACCTTTAATATCAATATCTTATCATGATAAACACAACTTTCAATGCAAGCCTGAGCGCCACAGTGAAGCTGAAGTGAACAAAGATAACTGAAGCCAAGGCAAGCGTGCGGGACAAGCGAATACTTAAATAAGCCTCACCTTAGTACTGGACAGATGTTTCATCATCGGCAAAACTTTTGTCGTTTTTCACTTTTCAGTTTTTTTTGCAAGAGGTTGGCTCATGTTGCGTATTCATTATGTCCTTAGTTTATTATTTGTTCTTATTCTTTCCGCCTGTGGCAATGGTGATACAGGGAAAGTTGTGGGTAATGTCGCCGTGGTGCAAGGTGGTGGTGCTGTTAATAATGGCCCCATCTCTAATGCAACCATCACGATCAGTAACTTAACAGGTACAGTGCTCGGAACCGTACAAACAGCCACCTACAATCCGACTATTGATACCACCATGGTCAATGGCCAACGTCGTCTCAATACAGTGGGTCGATCCGTGGGTCGTTATGTGCTTCAAGCAGCAGACCTCAATAGTGCAGGCTTATTAGCAACTGATTTACTCATCATACGTGCATCAGGTGGTATTGATATTGATCCCAATGATGATGGCATCATTGCTCCCACAGGCGAAGGCGCGCAAGGCCCCTTTGTCACAGGCAGTAACTATGCTTTTATTCAATTCTCTGATTTACAAAACAGCAATACGATCATCAATCAATTCACAACACTGGCTTATGCCGCGATCAACGATCGCTCAGCAGACCCTGTTGTCATTCGCCAACGTCTGACAAAATTCAGTCAATTTTATTTCAAAGATGTAAATGGTGATGGTAGTCAAGACTACCGTGATATTTACTTCTTTTCACCTGCACAACATAGCTTTGACATCTATGGTAACTCTAGCCGTAACCATGATCAGTTTTTGAGTTCACCCCATTTTTTACGTGACTTATTAACGGCCAAAGACCCTTATACCAACCTTACCTACATGGAAGCCTTTCGTGCCAACCCCAATTCCGTGGCTGAAATAACGAAATATACCAATGCTCAATTTGGCGATAGCGATGGCGATGGTATTGCCGATGTTTTTGAAGATCCCGTGACCATTGACACCGATGGCGATGGCATCCCCAATGCGACCGATCCCGATGACGACAACGATGGCATGACTGATGCGGTAGAACTTGCCAATGGCTTAAATCCTTGGAAAAAAGATGCCAATGACGATCCTGATGGTGATGGCATCACCAATATCAATGAAGTTGCCGCAGGCACCAATCCTTTTAGTATTCCATTATTGGCTGTGGGTGTTCCCAGTGCCAACACTTCAGAAGCAGCAGGCGGCACAGCCACACTCACCTTTCAGCTCACATCCCCACCAGCAGCTGGTGTGAATGTTGATATTTACTCATCCAACACCGCAGAAATTAGCCTAAGCCCTGCCACACTTGCCTTTACCGCTGGTAATTGGTCAATGCCACAAACAATCACCCTCACAGGTGTTGATGATGCCATGATTGATGGCAATCAACTGGTGAACATTGTCGGTTCTGTGCGTGGTGGCACAGTGGTAGACACGGCTTTTACCACCGTCACCAATATGGATAATGATATTGCTGGTCTAAATATTTCCGCAGCCTCAGGTCCAACCAACGAATCTGGTGGCAAAGCCACATTCACCGTTGCGCTGCAAGCACAACCCACAGCCAACCTAACGGTCGATTTATCCTCTTCTAATACTGCTGAAATCAGCGTACCTACCAGTATTAACTTCACAACAGCCAATTGGAATATTGCACAAACCGTCACCATGACTGGTGTGGATGATACCTATACTGATGGCAATCAAGTCGTCAGCATTACTGTTTTAAGTCGTGCGACTGGTGGCTATAATGGACAAGGTGGCCTTGTCACCGTCATCAATAATGATAACGAAAATCCATCGATCATACTTTCCCCCCCTGTAGGGGCTGCCAGTGAAAGTCAATTTGGCCAAGCAGGCTATACAACAGCCACGTTTGATGTTTTATTGCAAGCGCAACCTTCTGCCAACGTCAACATCAGCTTTTCATCTGCCCGACCCACAGAGCTTAATACACCCGCAGCCATCACATTCACACAAAACAACTGGAACATAACGCAACCCATCACCGTGACTGGTGTAAATGATCCTACCGTTGATGGCAATCAAATGGTGGGTATTTATGCCAATGCCTTGGGTGGTGGTTACAGTGGACAAACGGCCGTTGTCAGCATTAACAATGTGGATAACGATGTTTCTGGCTTGGTGGTGAATAGTAGTTTGACGACCGACACCACAGAAACAGGTGGTGCTTCTAACTTCACTGTGTCTTTACTCGCACGCCCTACCGCCAATGTGACTGTGGATGTTTACAGTACCGACCTTACGGAAATCAAGGTCAATTCAACCACCATGACCTTTACACCAACTAACTGGAACGTCAGCCAAAACGCGATAGTTTCGGGTGTAGATGATCCTTATACAGATGGTAATCAACCCGTAAACATTTATGCCCAAGCATCGGCAACTGGCAACTTCAATGCAGACACCTATAGTTTAACAATCACCAACATTGATAATGAACAAACCGCCATCCTTCTCAGCCCTGTGGCGGGTTTCACCACCGAAGATCCTTATGGTCAGCCCACCTTCAGAGAAGCCTCCTTTGATTTAAGACTCAGTGCACAGCCCACAGCCAATGTCACGGTGAGCTTTGCATCAGATAAAGTCTTAGAAATTGCTGCACCGACGCTTATCACCTTCACAGCAGCAAATTGGGACATCTATCAAAACATTAAACTACGTGGCTTAGATGATACAAAAACAGATGGCGATCAAATCGTCACACTCACAGCAACCACGTCATCCACAGGTGGTTATAGTGCCCAAACAGCCACCGCCACCATCACCAACAAAGACAATGAAGTTGCAGGCGTTATCGCCACAACGCCTGTAGGTAATAGCGATGAAAACGGTGTAAATGGTGCAAAATCAACCTTTAAAATAAAATTAAGTGCGCAACCAACAGCCGATGTTTATGTCACTATTTTATCGCAAAACCCCTATGAAATTGCCGATATTGGCCCTTATGTTTTTACAACAGTCACTTGGTCAACCTATCAACAAGTCGATGTGTATGGTGTCGCCGATCAAAGCTTGGATGGCGATATTCCTGTCGATCTTTATGCCACAGCCACATTGGGTGGTTATGCTGGTAAGTTTGCTGCCGTACAAGTCACTAACAACAATACCGACATTGCAGGCATCACTGCCACATTTAGTGGTGGCCCACTATCAGAAAATCGCACGCCAGTAGGCACACTCAGCATCAAATTGATTGCCAAGCCCACAGCTAATGTTGTGGTTGATGTCTATTCCACGAACCTTCAAGAAATTATTACTTCTCCTACACAAGCACAGCTAACATTTACTCCCATCGATTGGGATAAGCCACAAAATGTAGCGATTGCAGGAGTCGATGACCCTTAC
>JAUZRG010000004.1 GCA_030950585.1 Mariprofundaceae bacterium
AGCCACCCCAAGGATCTTTGCCGCTACGGCATACGTGATAGAGGGGAATTATTTGACGGCTTACAACTTCGCCCGAATGGTCAAAATTCGACAGCGCCTGCAACAAGATGCCTAAAGCAAGGTGATGTCTTCCGTGACTAGACAGGGGAGAACCGTCTTGATGACGCTCAAGGCAAATAAGAGCCTGTTTCTTCCTTGAAAACTGAGCTAATAGTGATGGTTTTATCACAAGTTATGCCACGAAAAAGAAATGTGGCTAAATTTGGAAGGTGAATTTCTTGAGCCGAGTAAGGCTCTATGTACCTTTTCGGCTAAGCTCTAGCTAGAGTTGGTTCTGTGGGTATTTTTGGAGAAATCCGAAAAGAAGTTTCAGGTTCAGTATATTCGGATAATGTTTTAAATTTCAAACTTCCTGATAGTTATATCCCTTCTGTATACACCTTGCTATTTAACTCTAAGTACTACTTTGAATTTATTGATAGGCTAGCAAGAGGCTCAGTACAGCAACGACTGAATCAAGAAACTTTAAAAGAACTATCTATCCCCATTATTGATTATAAAAAACAACAACAAATAGCAAAACTCATCGAAGAAAGCTTCGCCCTTAAAAAACAAAGCGAACACTTATTAGAAGTAGCCAAACGTGCTGTTGAAATAGCGATTGAAGAAAGTGAAGCAATTGCATTGGCTTATCTTCACACACATACAGCTAACGATGATGTTTATTGATATGACAGAAGCCTTATCTGAACCTGAGCTCACTTGCATTCAAACTTGTGTGCATCACTTCCCTAGCCTTCAGGCCATCTATCTTTTTGGTTCTTGGCGAACCAGTGATGAAAAACCTAGAAGTGATGAAGACGGTCGCTTCTTACATTACCCGTAGTGAAGACCTCATATTTCTTTCCTGATGGTGAGCGACGCTATGGCAATACATTGTTTGACTTATGCGCAGAGAAATGACGCAATGGGAAGCGGGGAAGGCCACCTAAAACTTTACATGAGGGTGTCAAACTGAGGCTCAAAAACAAAGGTTCTCAGAAATACAAACCAGGCCGTAAGCGATCCAAATATGAGGCTCCTAAACGAGAACATCCTGACACTGTCCAAAACCTTCAATCATCAGACATCCAAGCTAACCGTCTTGAAGCACAAAATGCTGCCTTACGTCGTAGAAACAGT
>JAUZRG010000040.1 GCA_030950585.1 Mariprofundaceae bacterium
GCTTAATCGTGTCGCCGTTGTTGAAGTCATGTATGCTGATAATAACTTCAAACGTTATAAAGGCATGCGCGTACTGGGTATTGATGGCTCCAAAGTGTTATTACCTCATACCACTGATATTGTTAAAGAATTTGACTTAATGGCAGTGACTTTGAAAAATGGGGCTGAGGGGAATTTATCAAACCAATTTGTTTTTCTTGATCTTTTATCCCCTCTCCAGCGAGAGAGGGGGCAGGGTGAGGAGAATCAATCAATATGTTTTTTACATTGATAATCAAAGGTTTAAGCAAGTCGTCATTCCCAAACGATCTTATCGGAAAGCCAATGCTCGAAAAAGTCGTCATTCCCAAATTGTCTTATCGGGAATCCCTGATTTTTGTTTTGATGTGGATCCCCGATAAAAAGACTACGGGGATGACGAGCGGTGCGTAACATCAATTACTGAGCTGTCTTTGCCACACAATCAGGGTCAAACGTCTCATTTAAGTAAGCAATAATATCATTGGATTCATACATCCAAGTTGTTTTATCACCTTCATCAATGCGCAAACAAGGCACTTTGATCTGACCACCTTCTTTTTCTAAAGTGTTGCGATGCTCGCCACCACGCACTTGTGCATCACGGTATTCCATATCAATATTCAAACGGTGTACGGCACGGCGTGTTTTAATGCAAAAGGGACAAGCAAAGAATTGATAAATGGACATGTTCTTAGCTGTTGCAATTGCCTGCTTTTGATCTTCAGGGGTACGTATGATTTTACGCGGACTGGTTAAGAAGCTCACAAATGCCATTAAACCACCAACACCTTCACGAAATCCTTTTAATAGTATCTTTTTAATCATCATGAAGCCTCTGCACAGAACGTTTGGGGCGCAATGTAGCAGCCTTTTGCTTTATTTCACCGTTTAAGGATTAAGGGTTTGAGTATTGGGAGAAGTGAAGGAGCAACCCATGATGTGGCTGGTTTATCGTGGTCTTGCTTTTACCTTGTGGATTGGAACTATTTTGTTTACGGTAAGCAGCTATGATCAATAGGGCATTGCGACAAAATATACTGAAGTTAGAAGAAAAATGGTTTTAATGATGATTCATTGTCTGCACTTCAACGACAGTAATAAAATTGCGTGTACTTATGAATAAAGGTTTGAAGTTTTTTAATAAAATAGAGAAGGTGTCGATATGATACTTGCCCCCTTTTTTTCCCCTTTTGAATAAAATAGAGAAAGCGTGTTCTAGTAAATAAATTTTAATGGATATATAAATGAAGGTACTGGGCTTCAGTGATTCCCCGTATTCACCAAAGGCTCATGCTTGTTAGAGTGTGGGCATGACATCTTCCCAAAAATTAAGTTGCCCCTGCTGTTTAGGCTTGAAGCTTAAAACACACAAAATTTATACGACGAAAC
>JAUZRG010000041.1 GCA_030950585.1 Mariprofundaceae bacterium
TGCTCCTGCTGCTCCTGCTGCTCCTGCTGCTCCTGCTACGACCACCATTACGGGTACCTTTGTCGCTGGCCCTGTTGTGGTAGGGCATGGTCTTACCGCGACGGTTTATGATGCAGCTGGCAATGTGCTTAGCTCAAGTGCCTTGACCGCCAAAGGTAATTATAGTCTTAACATCAATAAGGCATATACAGGTGCTATTCTGCTTCAGATTGCAGATGCCAATGCTGCTGCTGATTATATGAATGAAGGCACAGGGATTGCATCTGACCTCACAACAGATGTTCGTGCGGTTTATGTGGTTACAGCCAATAATGTACCGAAATGCAATGCAACCATGCTCACAGAAATAGCCGTTCGTAACCTTGGTTTAGCGGGTGGTGATGTGGGTACTTCCCAGACCTCCCTTTTAGGTATTTCTTCGGCACAAGTCACAGCAAGCAACCAGAGTGTTGGCGCAGCTTTTGGTTTGGTCGATGTGACCACAGATAAAGTAGTTGCAGCGGTGAAGCCTAATGGCGCACCCGTTGCAGGTGTGAATCAATATGGTACGGCATTGGCAGCTATATCTGGCATGGAAAATGCTGGTAAAACAACCGATCAAGTCTTAGCCGAGATTACAGCTGGATTAAACAATGGTCTGTTAACACCAGCGGTGGTGACTCAGCTTAATCAGGGTGCAACAGCGGCACAAACCCAAGTTGGGCAAAGCATTGATCCAGCGGTATTTACAAGCTTGCTGAGTGTTGCTCCGCCTACAGCACCATTGCTTACTATTCCTGCTGCCAATGCAGCCTTAACTGCTGCTGAAGCTGCCGCAGGTGTGATGAATGTGTCACCTGCCATAGGTGAAACCACCAATGTGGTGTTTAGCAATGGAGCCAACAGTGTCACCGTCAGTATTGTGGGTGATGGCACAGCCCAAGCGGTCACGTTAACGGCTGCACAGTTGATCGCTTTGGGTGATGGTACGATCTCAATCAGTGCGACCACGACGGATATCGCAGGTAATACATCAACAGCTGCAACGGGTAGTTTTATGTTGGATACATTGGTTCCAACGGTCACTATTACATCTGACCTGACAGCATTGGCCGTTGGTGATGTTGCCACAGTGACGTTCACCTTGAGTGAAGCCAGTACGAACTTTGCTATCGGTGATGTTGTGGCCACAGGTGGAACGTTAGCCAATTTTACAGGTTCAGGCACGACGTATACAGCGAACTTTACGCCAACCACCAATAGCACGGTTGCAGCATCAGTGGACGTTGCCTCGGGTACATTTACGGATGCAGCATCCAACCTCAGCATAGTTGCTACTCAGTTGGGTATGACGGTAAATACTGTACCCGTCCCAACGTTCGCAAATGTAGTCTTTGATTTTGTTAATGGCGTAAGTTCGAGCCACAGCGGGAGGGCGTTCGATCCGACGGTCACTTACACGATATATGTCATAGTGGACGCTACGGTCAAAACTCTTCTCAGTACTCCTGGGCCAAATGCTGGGGTCGGAGCGACCTACGGAATGTGGAGCTTTGCAGGGAATTTGGGCGCGGATGATCACTTCGTGATCAGTACGTACGGCGGGAGTGGTCAGAGCGTTGTTGCCGGACGACCGATTGTTACAGGCCCAGTGGGGACAACGATAGCGGGGGTAGCAGGCAGACAGGCAACCTATGCGAAAGTAGCAGGAAGGTCGGGGAACAGCATTGGCTCCATAGCCCTAGCCATACAGTTTCACGGGCAGATAACTAGGGTTGTCAACGGGTGGAGCCGCGCCGACATGTTCGCAGACCAAGCGGGATCCGCTTTCATGGCCAACAATTCGCACAAGGTCGGGGCGAGTGCCTGGGTCAGTGTGCCTGGAACAATCCTCACCACTCAGGGTCTAGTATAGTCAAATAATCTGGTGTTAATATAGAAAGGTTGATCTCAGGAAAGCAGGTACTAACCCAACTGTTCCATCGTTGTTTATACTTCGCCACCCGTAGCAAGACCTCTTGTTGTGAGAGCTTCTGCTTACGGGCTTGCTCGTAAAGCTGGCGGAGTTTGAGCTTGTGGTTTACTAGGAGGCTGTCCGATAATGACAAACCTACTGCGTAAAAGCGGATATTGGCCGTATTTCCACCCCATTATCGTTAAATAGTCCCTGCTATTAGCCTCAAATGGGGCGAAAATCCAACTCAATCTCACTTTCCCTCGCTACGATCTTCATTCTCGGACAGCCTCCTAGTGAACGCACAGACACACCCACAATGCCTGTGTGATTGAGTTGAAAGCCTAACCAGTCAAAGCCTTTGTTGGTTCGACCGATGAAGGTTTTGTCTGGGTGTTGTTCAAAGCCAAAGTGGTTGAAGAACTGATTCAGTT
>JAUZRG010000042.1 GCA_030950585.1 Mariprofundaceae bacterium
GCATAGGAAAGTCGATAGCGGGAGGAGCTGGAGTGTTTACAACTTTTTGTAGTAATGGTCTCATCGCCGCTGATGAGGATCACATCGTTAGGGTCGCGTAACAATGGTGCGCTTATGGTATAGTTTAAGATATCCCAATGAATTGAATCATCATTGAGAAAACGTTCGACTGTACGGTAGAGCTGCCACCTTTGTCTGTCCAGCGCGAAATACCAAGCATCGTCACTCGCCCAACCATGGAAAGTACGGCAACGACAATCAACGAAAAACGACGATAGTTCTTGGATTTTAACTCATTGCGTAATGGGGATAAAACTTGCAGCATATCGAACATGGGTTCCGAGACTTTCTTTAGGTTTTTTTGTCTAAACTGAACTCTAAAGGGGTTGCTTGGAACCCGATACTTTTTGGCGAAGGTATTGTTCCAATGGTCCGCCTTCAAAGGGCGCGCCCCATCGCTAAGCCTAAAAAACAACCTAAATATTTATCAATAGCCAGCACTGTTCACTCCTTGATGCAAACGAAGAACATCTCATACTTACACTCAACATCGCGCTATCGACTTTCTCCCATTGATTGAGTCATCCCCTTAGTAAAGGAGAAAGAAAAGGATACCTTAAAAACGAATGGAGATGCCCGTGAGATAATAGAAATTATCTTTTTTGACGGTTTGGGGTGGCATGGAATCTTTGATAAAATCAATGCTCACGGTTAAATCTATGTTTTCATGCAAATTAACGACGGCGGTTGCCTGTTCTAAAAGACGGTGATCTGCACTGCTTTTAAAAGAGGGTTGATAATAAAGGGTATTGGTCAAACGAACATGGTCATTGAGCTGATATTTCAAAACAAGGTATATGTTGGATCTCCAAAGACTTGTATCCACCTGATCCGTTGTTCCCGCCTTTTTGCTCAAGGTTTCACGCTCATGAAAGGCACCCAGACCCATATAGACTGAGGACTTATTGACCTTTTCCAAAATCGTCCAGCGCACACCTGATCCCAACAATAAACGACGTGACATACGTGCAAAAAGATCACGGCTTAATTGCGTAAAAACCTCAGCTGCCCAGTCTGGGTTCAACTGTGTCCGATGCCGATAATGAACAAAGGCACTATTGGTATTGGTGACCCCATTGATCCTGCCAAAACGATGTTTTAAGGATAAAAAATCGGTGTGTATGTTGTGCTGCCAATGCGTTAACAGCGTGACTCTTGAGTTGCTTTTAACCGTATTACTGTTAGCACCACTCACAGATATATTCAATGCGGTATTCACCCCATCTTTATCAGGATCAATAATCGCATCTTCAACATTCACAATCGCCTGTGCTTGGGATGAGAAAAATATCATAACAAACAAAAACACAACAAAACAAGCACCCTTCATGATTCAATCCTCTCCAAAAACAAAGCCAAGTAGTACCTATACCACGCAAAAAAACAACATCTTCTAACAATCAGCGTTGGATCACAATTCAACCTCCACAAATACAATCAACATAGATAAAACTGATCATTTGGTTAATATCTACAGCATCTTACGCTAAAAATAACGGGATAGTTCAATGACGCTCATGAATCTCAACGATAAAATCATCTTAATATCAAAAAGAAAAGTACTCGAAAATGGCGAAAAGCTATCCGACATCTATTTTGGCAAAGTGAAATTATACGATGAAAAAACCGTGATTGTATCACGTCCCAATGGGGAAGATGAGTCGGGAAGCATCATATGCATAGCCAAATAAAAAACTGGGGAAGATAGTGATCATATTGTTCATATTTATTCAGGTGCATACGCAGGTGCCGATGGAGAGTTACCACCGCTTAAAACAGCAAAAAAATTCAAAATCAGACTGACAAGGTAAGGCTACGTGCTTATCAAGGTCAATACCTATGCCACTTAAGGTTCACGGAAAAAATAAAACATCCAGAAAAAAACATTGCTTTAATCGACTAAACTATTTTAAATTCCCAAGAATGAGCATTGCTTATAGAAAAGCGAGTATAGAAGAACAAGAGCTATGGAAAAGCACAGCCTTACTTT
>JAUZRG010000043.1 GCA_030950585.1 Mariprofundaceae bacterium
TCATAGCCTTTCGATACATAAAATAAACATAAGTTTTCAGCCAAGGTGGTTTTGCCAATTCCTGGTTCACCAGAAATGATAATATCATGTTTTTTTTCTAAAATATCTAGGGCTTTCTGATGGTTTGAAGTCTGCACATATTTGGCTGACTTCTTTTTGATATTTTCAATTTCAAACTGGCTTCTGCCTTTTATGGCATTGTTGAATAACCTCTGAAGAACAGTCGTGCTGGATATCCATAACTTGAAGTGCTTCTCTTCAATTTGTTTGTTTTTTGCCAAGATGTCATTCAAGTCCTCTTGACCAAAAATATCGGCTTCACTCGTAATATATGGAGAGAAGATGCTCATAATGTCTTGTTTGTTTTTTGGACTTAAAGAAAGCGAAGTGACAACTAAATATCGAGATGGATTTAGCTTTGATACTTTTGCCTTTTCATTTTTTAATGTGGAGATAAGTTTTGAGAGACCAGAATTTAAATAATGCTTCGTTTGTACGATAACCTGTTTGCCTTCATCGGAAAAGAAACGACCATCAATCCCGCCATCTCTTCCAGGCCTAAATCTTTCAATTCTAGTATCTAAGAATGCTGATAATAAATCATTAACTAAGACTTCAAATTCTTTGTCGTTCAATTGAGAAAAATCATAATTCATCGTGTTTTTACCGCTTAATGTTCTTAAGATATGTATCTAACAATAGATGCGTTTTTTGGAATATATGTTGTGCTTAGCCGATGAGTTTGATTTTTCGAGTTGTGGCCATTCTCTATTATGTGAATTAGACATCGACAAGATCTTTTTCAATATAAGGGCGAAGTTCTTTGCGAAGTGTTTTTTCAATGCATAGACTATTGTAACCATGACTATGGCGTATCAAAAGGAATTTTCAAGTTATACCAAGTCTCACAAATGCTTCATCTGTCGTTTGTTATGACCCGTTGCTTCCTTTTTCTCTAGCTCAACTTTGCCATAAGCAAAAGGTTGCAAAAAGCCCGGCATTTTGCGGCTACCGCGTTTGTCGATGTCTTCAATGAGGCATTTTGCGGCGGCGTGTTCTTCGTGGGCGAGTTCTTGCGTTAAATAATCAAAAATGAGTGTGGTCAAACGATTGAGTGAGATTTGCCATGTGCGTTGGGTTTGTTGATAGACCCAACGTGAAAAGAGGTTGAATGCTTCAAAGATCTCACCATTGGGTGCGAGTAAAAGCATCGTGGTTTTAAAGTTTCCGCTGTTGTAATACAGGTTCCAAAAGCGTGCAAAGCGTTTCATGTGTTGAATATCGGCAAAGCTTAGGGTGCTGTTGGTGAGAATATCGTAGGGTGGTTGATCGCTATACACCATGCCAAATTCAGCATCGTGACGATGCAAATTCGTTCCCGATAGTTTCTTGAGAATACCAATCTGTATTTCACTGTGGGTCATGGCATAAAGACGGTTGAGGTTATCGCCAAAGCTGGCCAAAGATTCACCGGGTAGACCCACGATCAGATCCAAATGCATGTGGGCGGCTGTTTCTTCTTCTAAAAAACGAATATTTTCTTTGATCTTATCCATTTTCAAATTGCGCTGAATGCGATCAGCGACTTCGATGTTTAAGGTTTGAATGCCAATTTCCAATTGCAGCGAGGCAGGGGGGAAGCGTCGAATACGTTCTTTTAAGGCATCGGGGAAATGGTCAGGAATCACTTCAAAATGGACAAAGTAGGGTGGTTCTTTCTTTAAAAAGAAATCAAGCAGCTGTGAGGCGATTTTGATATTGAGGTTAAAGGTGCGATCAATGAATTTAAAACTGCGCACGCCACGTTGCCATAGTTTTTCCATCGCAGTGAGTAAGGTGGCGGTGTCGATGTTGCGCACTTTTTTATCAATGGAAGAAAGGCAGAATTCACATAAAAAGGGACAACCACGCGAAGCTTCGATGTAGATGTA
>JAUZRG010000044.1 GCA_030950585.1 Mariprofundaceae bacterium
TCGTTGTGGAAGGATAAATTGAATAGTTCCCACGCCGAGCGTGAGGAACGAGATAGTGTTCTTTTTAGCCTTAACTTAATGGCAGTGCTTTTTCAAAGTGGGAGGCGTTTCTTTCATCATCGTAAATCACTGAATTGAAACTGGTTTTGTCCCTCTTCTGGGTAAAAAATAAGGTAATAAGAGTCTGTGAAGGTGCTTTCTAAAATTTCAGACTGATTCCCAATGATGGGCCGCAGATGATCAAATATCCAAGTCTTCATCAAAAACCTTTAATCTTTTTTTTCTGACTTTTGATGGTGCGAGGCGACTTGCATTTTTTCCTTTTTTTCTTCTTTCAGAAAATGAGATTTGTTTATGATGGCCTGACTCTTTTTTGATCTTCAGGTAATTATCATAATGCTCTATATTCAGTTCATCACTCTCAATAGCTGCCACAATGGCGCATCCTGGTTCATGGTTATGATGACAATTGGCAAATCGGCATGTTTGGCTAAGCGCGATAATATCTTCAAAGCTATCTTCAATACCCTTACTGACTTCCGAAATAGCCAGTTCACGCATGCCGGGCATATCAACGATCATCGCCCCATCTTTGAGTGCAATCAGGTGGCGGCGCACAGTGGTGTGACGACCCTCTCCAGAAGCACTAACCTCCTGTGTTTCAAAGATAGGCTCCCCGATCAGTTGATTCATCATGGTGCTTTTACCCACACCAGAAGAACCCAGTAGGCAGTATGTTTTCATGGGTTGAATGTATTGGCGAAGTCGTTCTAGGCCATCACCAGTCGTGTTACTCAGCAATAAGATAGAGATTTTAATACCCGCATCGCGAATATCTTCAATCATCATTTCTAACTCTTCAAGGTCAATGATGTCTGTCTTGGTGAAGATCAACACGGGTTCAATATTAGCAGCATGAACCATGACCAAAAAACGCTCTAGCTTGTTCACATGAAAATCATAATCACATGACATCACGATAAAGGTCACATCAATATTAGCCGCTAATATTTGAAATTCTTCATCATAGCCGACCGTTTTACGTTGCAGAAGTGTCTTTCTAGGTAATACGCGATGGATACTTGCAAAATGATTTGAGTCATGGTGTTCAAGGCATACCCAATCACCAACACAAGGGAACTTATCGGCGCGTTCAGCAGCGTAAAAAAACTTACCTAGCAGTTCAGCATAGATTTCACCTGCACCCGTATGCACCACATAACGGCCACGGTCGACTGCCACCACCCGTGCCATCGTTTGCTCAGGCTCACATAGGTCATGAGCATGTTGCTCAAACCAACTATCTAAACCGAGGTCTTTTAATTCCATTTGAATCTATGTCCTTCTCTGTGAGGGTGTATTGATTGCTGCGGTCAACCTAGGAGGCTGCCTGAGAATAGAAAGACCTACTGTGAAATCCCTATTTCGGCTATGACTTCCGTCTATTTTAAGTAACTTCTCATAAAGTACAGATAATTTCGGATATTTTAGCTTAGAGTGTGCAGTATGAGCCGCATCAAGCCAGAGTTGCCAGAAATTAAAGTAGAAGAGCATTCACCGCTTATCAAGGTGATGCTAGAACTCATAGCCTATCAACAATTTGAAATTGAGATACTGCAACAAGAAATTCTAAAATTAAAAGGCGAGACAACCAAGCCAGATGTGAAGCCCAGTAAAATGGATGATGATTCAACAAACAATGGCAATGGATCATCAGACAAAAAACCTAAAAAGCCCAGACGCAAGAAAACCAAGAAACTTAAAATTCATCATAGCCGTAATATCCAACCAGAACATATACCCGAAGGCTCAGTCTTTAAAGGCTATAAGCCAGTGGTCGTACAGGATATTATTTTTCAGGTATCCAACACCTGCTATCGTTTAGCACAATATCAAACACCCGATGGAAGTTATGTTTCTGGCCAATTACCAACAGAGCTTCAGGGCAAGCACTTTGACCGAACATTGATTGCTTACATTCTTCATCAATACCACCATCAACATGTC
>JAUZRG010000045.1 GCA_030950585.1 Mariprofundaceae bacterium
TCAACCCCAGAATCCTTATACTCAGGATAAGCCTTATACTTCATAATTCACCAGCCAATTGTGAAATAGCCTGTTTCCCAATTGCTATAGCACTCACGAATGCACCTCTTGCAACAGCTTCATGATTTCCGCGCTGACCTGATCTAGTTCAGCATCTATCTCGGCCAAATCTCTTGGGGGTTGGTATTGATAGAAGTGGCGGTTAAACGGGATTTCGTAACCGACAATGCCCACTTCTTGGTCTTTTGCATCTTTCTTGCTGCTATCAATCCATGCGTCTGAGACATGCGGAAGCACTTCTTTTTTGAAGTAGGCTTCATTGATGGCGTTGACTGATTTTGCAGGGTCGAGACCGACGTTTTCATGGTCGCGCAGGTCACTATCTGCTTTGTATTCAATGCTTTGACCCGCCACGTTAAACAGGCCGTAAATGGGATTGGCTTTGCCCTTGTGAACTTTCTTGATCACTTTTTGGGCTTCTGGGTTTTTCCAGCTCACGGCTGTGGTGATGTGTTTTTTCTCTTTGCTGTCCAGCTTGATGTCCGCGCCTTTGAGCTTGGCGTCATAACTGTTCATATCATCGCATTGGGCTGTGCCGATCAAGGCTTGAAGCTGTTTGGCTTTGAGCATGACTTGTTGCTGGGTGAGCCATGTGTTCTGATCAAACAAGTCTTTGATTTGTTTTTCTTTCAATTGATCGAAATGGGTTTTGATGTGACTGCGAATGGCTGCTTCATGTTCAGCCAATACCGCGTATGTTTCAGTCTGTTCATCTGACCAGCTTTGACCATATTCAGCATAGATCCATTGCATGGCCGCGTTGAGAGGCCCTGCGGCAAAGCGCAAACTTGCGATGCGTTCATCACTGAATTGAAACGATTCACGCAAGGGGCGTTCGATGCTGATGCGGCGATAACCAAATGCGTGGCTGTGAAAGATCTTGCTTGAAAAGGTTTTGGCGACTTCGGCCTTTGGATTGGCGGATTGACGGCCGCGATTGCTCTTCTTCTCGGTTGGTTTGTCCAATTTTCTTGCATCAACGACTTCAAAGGCACCAAAACTGCGGGTGATGGTGCGAATGTCTGCATCATCCATGACGTGGCGTTTGGAGCCGAGTGATTTGCGCATTTTGCTGCACAGGTTCACACCGTTGATGAGCTGAACTTTGCCTTTACGTTGCGTGGCTTTTTTGTTGGATAAAATCCAGATATAGGTGGCAATGCCTGTGTTGTAAAACATATCGGTGGGTAGTGCGACAATTGCTTCGAGTAAATCTGCTTCCAAAATATAACGGCGAATTTCTGATTCACCTGAACCCGCGCCACCCGTGAACAGTGGGGAACCATTGAGGATAATACCGATGCGGCCACCACCCTGCGAGCCATCGCGTAGCTTTTTAATCAGGTGCATTAAAAACAGCAGCGAACCATCCGATACCCTTGGCAGCCCCGCACCAAAACGACCTTCAAAACCTTTGATTTTATGTTCGTTTTTAATGTTGCCTTCAATCTTCTTCCAGTCCACACCAAAGGGCGGATTGGAAAGCATGTAGTCAAACTTATCGGCGTAGAGTTGGTCTTGCGAAAGGGTGTTGCCCAGCTTGATGTTGTTCACTTCTTGGCCTTTGATCAGCATATCCGCTTTACAAATGGCATATGACTCAGGGTTTAACTCCTGACCAAAGGCGCGAACCACGGCTTTCGGGTTCAGGGCTTCAACATATTCCATGCCTTCAGATAAAAAACCGCCTGTGCCTGCTGTGGGATCATAAATGGTACGAATGATGCCTTCTTTGGTCAGCACATCGTCATCTTCCATAAACACCAGTGAGGTGGTCAGATGCACAATATCACGCGGCGTGAAATGCTCTCCTGCCGTTTCATTGGAACTTTCCGCAAAACGGCGAATCAGTTCTTCAAACACCTTGCCCATATCATGATTGGAAATGGCTTTGGGGCTTAAGTCGGTTGCCTTCACTTTTTGCACGATTTTATACAGTAAATCGGCATCGTTGAGTTGAGCAATAAATTCATTGAACTTGAAATGCTCAAAAATCTCACGCGCATCTTTGGAGAAGTGCTGAAGGTAAGATTCCAGATTGTCCTTGATGCCAGATTGTCCCAGCTTGGCCAAATCCATTTTTGAGATATTGAAAAAAGAAAGACCACCCGTGGCACGCAATAGTAACTTTTCTTGCGCCTCTTCGGGCAGGTTCATTAACGTCACTTTTTCATGTTCAGCTAGCACCGCTTCTTTGCTTTCTTCAAGCACACCTTCAAGGCGGCGCAATAAGGTGAACGGTAAAATCACCCGCCCATACTGGCTTTGCTTAAAATCCCCACGCAGAAGGTCAGCCAGCGACCAGATAAAAGCCGCCAAATTATTTGGTGTTTCACTCATGAATAGTATCCAATATTTTTATTTAGTTGTTAAGTAGCGATGCATCCAAATGTCATGCAGTTGGGGTGAGAGTTTCAGCTCAGGTAGAAACTCTTGCAGGTTCGCTGGCAGTTCTTGGTCTTTTTCTGAATGAATCGCCCACCTTAAGATCGCTTCAAATAAAGCTGCAATCTCAATAATGCGTTCGCCATGCATGAGCACGGGTAGAATGCGAAGCTCAAAAGTCTGCTTGTCAGCGCTTGGATGAATGATGTTTTTAATATTGAAATCACAATATTTGTTTAAGGTGAACTCAGCCAGCGATTGCCTTGCTTCTTCCCAACTCAGTTCAGCCCATTCAGGGCGTTGGATGTGATCGTATAAATCTTGAGACCATTGACCCAACCTTGTGCAATGGGGATTGCTTTCCAGCAATTGTTTTAAGCTGTCGCCAAAAATCCACAACACCCGCATCAGCTTAGCCAGCACAGGCGCAGACATCAGGACTGTGGCATCAAAATGAATATGAACCGCACCTTCAATGGGGGCCGTAAAGCCGAGCTTGCGGGCAATGCTAAGCAATGATTCAAGCTTATTGAGATGT
>JAUZRG010000046.1 GCA_030950585.1 Mariprofundaceae bacterium
AAGGATAAAGAAGATATCAAGACAGCCTGCGCCATTGGTGTGGATTATATTGCCATCTCTTTTCCTCGCCATGGTGCTGACATGGATTATGCTCGTTCTTTGGTTCGTGCCGAGGGCAGTAATGCAGGCCTTGTTGCTAAGGTTGAACGCGCAGAAGCAGTATTACCTGAAAACCTGAGCTCTATCATTGAAGCATCTGATGTTGTTATGGTTGCCCGTGGTGACTTGGGTGTAGAAATCGGCGATGCAGCTGTACCACCGGTGCAGAAACGCATCCTCCGTGAAGCGCCAAAGCACAACACGCCAGTCATTGTTGCAACACAGATGATGGAATCAATGTGTGAAAACCCGATTCCAACGCGTGCTGAAGTCAATGACTGTGCCAATGCTGTATTGGATGGCACGGATGCTGTGATGCTTTCAGGTGAATCTGCTGCGGGTAAATACCCCATTGAAGCCGTTTTAGCGATGCATCGCACATGTATGGCAACAGAAGAACAAAAAGTTTTACCTTCCACCGATACACGTGGCCCACATTTTCCACCATCAACCATTGATGAATCAATTGCACGTCAAGCGATGGATACTGCCCACTACATGGATATTAAAGCGATTGCTGCCTTTACCTCAACAGGTAATACAGCCCTTTATATGTCTCGACATTTGGGTGATGTACCCATTTATGCTGTCACATCGAGTACAAAAACATTAGGCCGTGTCACATTATTTCGTAATGTCATACCCCTATGGATTGAAAGAAGCTATGGTGCTAGCGATGCGCCACAAGCAACCATCGATATACAAAACAAAATGATTGAAGACAACTTACTTAATCATAACGACCTTATGATTATGACTTTTGGCACGCCTATGGGCGAAGCTGGTGGCACAAACGCCATGAAGATCATCCACGCCAAAGCAAAAAATTAAACAATCATAATTTACAGGAGAATAACATGGCTTTAATTTCTTTAAGACAACTATTGGATCATGCTGCTGAAAATGCATACGGCATGCCTGCATTCAATGTAAACAATATGGAACAAGTTCACGCAATCATGGAAGCCGCCCATGAAACAGATAGCCCTGTGATCATGCAAGGTTCTGCTGGCGCACGCGGTTATGCTGGTGAAGCTTTCTTGCGTCATATGATTGATGCTGCCATTGAGCAATACCCACACATCCCTGTTGTGATGCACCAAGATCATGGTTCTGAGCCTGCTGTATGTTTGCGTTCAATCCAATCAGGTTTTTCATCAGTCATGATGGATGGTTCATTGGAAGCTGATTGTAAAACACCAGCATCTTTTGAATACAACGTGAACGTCACTAAAAATGTTGTCGCTATGGCACATGCTGGTGGTGTTTCTGTTGAAGGTGAACTTGGTTGCTTGGGTTCATTGGAAACTGGCGAAATGGGTGAAGAAGACGGTCATGGTGCTGAAGGTAAACTTGACCTAGAAATGTTGCTAACTGGTGTTGATGAAGCTGTTGATTTCGTTAAAGAAACCAACGTTGATGCTTTAGCTATCGCTATTGGTACTTCGCATGGCGCATACAAATTCACCAAGCCACCAACAGGTGAAGTGCTTCGCATTGACCGCATTGCTGAAATTCATGCTGCACTTCCAAACACGCATTTGGTGATGCACGGTTCTTCTTCTGTACCTCAAGAATGGTTGGCAACCATCAATGAGTACGGTGGCGCAATGGGCGAAACTTATGGTGTACCTGTTGAAGAAATCGTCAAAGGTATCCAGTCTGGTGTTCGTAAAGTGAACATCGATACTGACCTTCGTATGGCTTCTACTGGCGCGGTTCGTAAGCACTTGCAAGAAAATCCAGCCAACTTTGATCCACGTAAATTCTACAAAGCTGCTAAAGATGCCATGAAAGACATCTGTAAAGCACGTTTTGAAGCATTTGGTTCAGCTGGTAATGCCTCTAAGATCAATGCACGTTCATTAGAGTCAATGATCTCTTATTACAAATAAGTTTAAGTTTTCTTAACTTTTAAAAAAAGGCCACATATTATGTGGCCTTTTTTATTTTATGCGCATAAAAAACACTTCCTTTAACAGAAGCAACTTCTTGCATCCAAAAAATAAATATAAGATGCTTAAGCACAAACATGCTTCTACGAGATAAAGGAAGGTTAAGTTATGGGAATAAAGATTGCACTCATTGCACTTGGAGCCATTTTTATATTGGCTGTGGTCGGTGGATTTTACAAAATGCAACAAGACCGCGAGAAATCATTTCAACAAACCATCGGTGTTTTACAACAACAAGTTTCGGATATGACCGCAGAAAATAATGCTTTAAGAGATACCAATGCAAGTCTAAATGCTAGTGTTCAACGTAAAAATGAAGAACGCCAAGAAATTCAGCGTGAATTAGAAAAAATGCGTTTAGTCGATGCTCAAACCCAACAGCAGATTTTAGACGTTGAAAAAAAGCTTCAAGATGCTGAAAGAAACAAACGCATGAAGCAAATACGCAATAGCAAAAAAGCCTCACTTTTTCTTAGAATCGTCAATAAAAATGTTGCTTGTGAAACAGAGCACATGGAAGATGAGGGTAAATGCCGTGCTGGTCGCTGGCAACCTGCGAAAAAAAAAGCACAACAAACAGTTAAAGACAAAACAAAAGCCTCCGTCACACCCATCAAAGTTCATACAACGGAGGGTAAATAAGCATGCGATTATCTCTTATACTTAGCCTACTAGTCATATTTACTTTAAGTGCTTGTGCTTCTGCGCCAAAACCACAACCTTTACCCACCCGTACCATTACAAAAACAAAAATCATTCAGGAGTATCCAGAGTTTCCTGATATAAAACCGCTACCCTCTTTAAATTTATCCAGCTTTTCTTGGGAATACCCACGAGATCCCGGTAAGAAGATTCCTCGTTCTACAGAAAAATGTTTATCTGTCGCTGATGCAGAACGTGATGATGCTTTTTGGGAACGCTGTGGTGAGCATCCCCCCCAAATAGATAGTAATATTTTTATGGGCTTGGGTGATAAAGATTTTAAAACCTTTCAACTCAACTGGGTTAAAATTCGTGCTCAATTAAAACGCTACCGATCACGCATTGAAGAAGTTAACCGTCAACGTCAAGAATGGCGTAGAAAAGCAGAAGTTGAACGCAATAAACGCACAAAATTACAAGAAGCCCAAAGCGAAGGGAAATAAACCAAGCACCATCATCAGCTATGCTGATGGTGGTGCAACACGATACTGATCAATATTTAAGGATAAACTCTCCATCCGCTGTAACAAATCTTCTCTATTTTGTTGCTCAAAATAATGCAATAAACCACCATGAAAAGGTGGAAAACCAATACCATAAATCATGGCTGCATCCAGATGATCTTTACATTGCACAACGTCCTCATCCAGGCAACGCCATGCTTCCAAGAGCATCGGCAATAAACAAGCATCTAAGATACGATGACATGACCAACCGTCATCTGTAGCAAGAGCTGTAATATCAGCATGTAAAACAGGGTTTAATGTCGTTTGTACTTTGCCTCGATACAAGAAAAAGCCTTTACCCGTTTTTGCACCTAGATGACCTTTTTGCACCATTTTTTCAAGCCAATCAGGGAAGTCATGACCCAACTGTTGACCCACATGCCAACAAATATCAATACCGATACGATCCATCAATTCAAACACACCCATAGGCATACCAAAATGTTTTAAGCAACGGTCTATATGAATGGCATCTTGGCCTTGTGCCAATAAATCAAGTGCCGCTTTGATATAAGGTAATAAACAACGATTGACCAAAAACCCAGGGCAATCCTTGACCACAAGGGGATATTTTCCCCAGCCATTCATCAAAGCACAAAGTTGCTTAATCACTTCTGGATCGGTTTGCTCACCTGCAATCACTTCAACCAAAGGCATTTTATGTACAGGGTTAAAAAAGTGCAGACCCGCCATGCGTTTTGGATGCTCTAAACAAGACTGCATTTCTGTGATCGAAAGTGAGGATGTGTTGCTAAGCAACAAGCAGTCTGGTGATACCTTTGCCTCTAATTCTTGCCAGAGCTTCTGTTTCAAAGCCATGTTTTCAGACACAGCTTCAATCACCACCTGCACTTGATTTAAACCATTATCATGTAAAGATGGGCGAATATTAGTCAAACTTGATGCATCAAGTTTAGCCAAAATATCCAACTGACACATACCCAAAGTGAGTATTTTATCACTAACTTCATGCAAATCAACATGATGTTTCTTTGCTGCTAACCAAGCAATGCCACTACCCATCACCCCCGCACCATAAACGGCAACATCTTCAATACCTGTCACATCAACTTTTTCTTTTCGATATTGATTTTTAAGTGCCTGACCTAATTTGAAGGTGCGAATTAAACGATGACAACTTGAGGTGATCGCCACCTTTCCTAAGGACTCTGCCTCTTTGGCAAACCCCAAGTCATCCGACATGCCGTATAGTTCTTGTAATAAATCCAATGTTGCTTTGAGAGCAGGGTAAGCATGATCGCTCACATGCGCCACTTTACTCAATACTCGTTTTCTAACCTGCATAAAAAAGAAAGCACGCAATGGCCAAACATAGTACCAAAGAGGTGTTGCACGTTTCTTTGTCTTCTTCTGTTTCAGAATAAAGGTCTCAGCATCCGCAATCGCTGAAACATCACAACACAAAGCAACAAGCCCTAATTTATTTGCTTTTTTTGCATTGAGTGAACGTCCCGAAAGAATCATATCCACGGCTTTAGGCCAACCGATGCGTTTTGGTAAACGCACACAACCACCAAAGGCAGGATGAATACCCAAACGAATCTCAGGCAAGGCTAAACGTGTTGCAGCGCAGTCCACAGCAATGATATCATCACAACTTAAAGCCAGCTCCAAGCCACCACCAAGACAAGCGCCGCGCACAATCGCAATTGTTCTCGTGCTTAGATTTTCAAGCCGACGAAATAGGTGTTGACCACGTTCAGCCAGCTGCTTCGCTTGGTGCTCATCTTCTTGAGCAGCAATCACATCAATGTCGGCACCCGCAACAAAGCAATGTGGCTTCGCACTTTGAATCATTAAAATGGCAGGTGGATTCTCTTCCAACTGATCCAATAGGCATGCCAAGTCCTGCATGCAACACGCATCCAAGACATTTAGTTTTTTATCATCTCGATCAAAAATTAAGCGACTAAAGTTTTCTCCGTGAATTAACGATAACGTTTGCATGCTTCACTCCCCATTAAGATCGCACCACCTTGCCCACCACCAATACATAAGCTTGCCAAACCTAAGCCTGATGTCTTTTGTAATTGTCGCAGCACACTCAAGACTAACCTGGCTCCACTTGCACCCACAGGATGCCCCATAGCAATGGCTCCACCATAACGATTCAACTGCGATGGATCAGGCACACCCAAACTATCATGACCAAAATGTTCTTGTGAAAAACGATCCGAACCCATCGCTTCCAACACTGCCAAGACTTGTGCTGAAAAAGCTTCATTAATTTCCACATGATTTAAATCTGAAAAACGCAATTGATATTTTGATAATAAAGGATCACTTGCAAACACAGGCCCTAAGCCCATGCGGCTAGGGTCACAACCACTATAGTGCCAATCATGTAAAAACCCCATGATCGGCCAACCCATATCCTTGGCTTTTTCGGCATCGCTCAGAATAAGCATGGTGGCTCCATCACTAATTTGAGAACTGTTTCCAGCGGTGACAGATCCCAACGGACGAGAAAAAACAGGCCTTAGTTTTTGTAGCGCTTCTTTGTTTTGTTGAGGACGAACCCCCTCATCTTGTTGAGTCATCTGACGTGTCGGGGGTGGAAACAAGGGCATTACTTCATCATCAAACCAACCATCTTGCCAAGCTTGTGCAGCCCGTTGATGGCTTAATAAAGCAAATTCATCTTGGGCTTGACGTGTAATGTTAAAATCACGAGCCAAAATCTCAGCCGTCTGCCCCATATTCAAACCCACAGTGCAGTCATGCAAGCCTTGCAATAAAGTACTTTTTGGTTTGAACGAAGCTAAACTCAATTGCCGCAACGCTTTTAACTTCTGTGACCAGTCTTTGGCTTTAGACCAAGCTAGCATCGTCTTAGCAATACTATCATCCACCATCAGCGGTGCGTGTGTCATGGATTCAACACCACCTGCAACCACCACATCACAGCGACCCATCTGAATTTTTTCAGCTGCATCGGTAATGGCCTGTAAACCAGAAGCACAATTGCGTTGCACCGTATGTGCAGGTATCTCATGTGCCAAACCCGCAGATAAAGCAATGACACGACTAATATTGGTGGCATGTGCGGGTTGAATCACATTACCAAGAATCACTTGATCAATATCAGAAGAGGACAAGGCATGATTTGCCAATAGCTCTCGAAGCAACATCGTGCCAAGATCAACGGCATTCCATTGGGAAAAAGCACCGTTTGCTTTGCTATACGGTGTGCGTAAACCACCAATAACCACCACATCACGTTTCATCACAGTCTCCTCATCAATAAGACAAAAGAATCTATTCACAATGATTGCTATTTCATTATGAATTCCTAGCTTAACCCAATGAAAAACAATATGCCAACACAGCCAGAGAACTGGTTAAATGAACATGGTGATTTTTTATACCGCTACGCTTTCAGTCAATTTCAAGATGCAGATCAAGCGGCTGACTTAGTCCAAGAAACGTTGCTCGGTGCATGGCGTAACTATCATAATTTTCAAGGTGATTCCTCAGAGCGAACTTGGTTGATGGGCATCATGAAACACAAAGTATTAGACCTCATTCGTAAACGCATCAAAGAAAGAAGTGTCTTCAGCACAAACATCGATCCCTTAGATGCTTATTTTCATCAAAACAATGCTTGGAAAGAACAACCACAGGCTTGGTACGAACAACCAGAAGAGGCCGCAAGCAACGAAGATTTAGCAAAAATTTTGCACCAATGCATTCGATCTTTACCTCAAGTTCAACGTGATGTGTTTAGCCTTAAAGAAATTCAAGACGAGTCCACGCAAACTATTTGTCAGAGTTGCGACATTTCAACGACTAATTTTCATGTTTTAATGCACAGAGCGCGACTAGCTCTTCGTGTATGCTTAACAAAGCACTGGAAAGAGGAGACATAACATGAACTATTCTTGTCGTCAAGTCAGTCAATTATTTTCTGACTCACTGGATAAAAAACTCAAAACATTCGATTACCTGCGTTTGCGTTTTCACTGGATGATGTGCCGTGCATGTCGACAAAGCTCCACCGATATGAGGATGATTCATACGGTACTCAAGCCAGCTAAAGAGCTTATATTACCCGAAAGAAAACGTCTAATCATTTTAAAGGCTTTACAACACGCCAAAGAAGACACAAAGCCTACGGTTTAAACAATAGCGTCTGCTCAAATAAGGTGTAATCATTTTTATAGGTTAGGGATAAAGCTTCCCTCAATTGTGACAACGCCTTTTGATCTTTTGTAAACGTCAATAGATTTTTATACAGCCCTTTATAATAAAAATCAGGCTCAACACGAATGCGAAAGATCAACTGAGTGGTTTGAGCAGGCAACTGTTTCACCACATAACGGCGTGTTTCATTTGGCATTAAGCGCGTATCAGACTTTTCAACCCAAGCTTGATTAAAACGCACATCTCGAAATATCACCCATTCCCAAGCTTGTAGATCAGTACCATCTTTTGACGTTGCAATCGCTTGAACATAAACCTTAGGGGTAATATAGGTTGGGAAGGCATGACCAATCCATTCTGATGTCAGTGATAACTCAGCACCTTCTTTGCGTTTGAATACTTTTATCTTCAGACCTTTGCGGGTCATTTTTGAATCATGAATACCTTTAAAAAGATGTTTTCTTTCAGGCATATGACAGTTCTGGCAATGAACATTTTCTTTTGCAAAGCGACTTGCTTTCCACTCATTAAGTGTGTTTTCCATAGCTTTGCCGTTCACCGTTCCCCAACTTTTAGGAAATTGATGGCAACTGGCACAAAAAGTTGATTTTTCAAAATCTTTGCTGGCAATAAAACCACCATGAACCCCTGTTTTAAAAAGACCTTCTTGATTGGAACCTTTTGGCGGAGGACCAAAACGTTGCCATTTGCGAACATGGCATCCTGCACAACTCACGCCAGCCTTGCGAAGCGCATGTTTTTGCGGTGTCTTTAAACTATCTTTTAAAGATAAGTCTGTACTAAATTTTTGTTCGGCCAAAGGCGTATGACAATTTAAACAAGCATTTGCCTCACGGGCAGACATCGTTGAAAATTGACCATAAAGGCCGGGTGAAAAAGCATTTGCATGTAAACTATGTTGCCATGCTTGGTGCTGTTCTTGATGACAGGAGGCACAACTAGAAGGTTGAAGGTCTTTCCAAAGGTGTGGCCAGTCTTTTGGCTTTTCGCCTTGTTCTTTTAGCGGTTGTTGCCAATAAGCATCGAATAATGGCATTGCAGCTACGGGTGTGGCTGAAAAGATAAAGCCATAAAAAGCAATTATAACGATAAATAGATAAATACTTAACCACCACTTTTTAAATCATTACTTTATAAAAAGGAACAGCTGTGTAAAAATACAGCTGTTCCTTTTACTTAATCAGTCAGAAGAAGAATCATCGCCTTTTGCTGCTGATGAAGAATCATCGCCTTTTGCTGCTGATGAAGAATCATCGCCTTTCGTTGTTTTTGCACAAGGATTAGCTGCTGCACAAGGATTAGCTGCTGCACAAGGATTAGCTGCTGCACAAGGGTTAGCTGCTGCACAAGGATTAGCTGCTGCATCGCTAGCCATTACTGGAGATGCACTCAATACGAATGCCAAAACTGCTGCGAAACCTAAAACTTTTTTCATAATACTCTCTCCGTCTATTTCAATAAATTATTCTATATTCTCAACGTTAATATTTCTACCAACGTGGCGAGTTTAGCTCGCGTCTATTTCAAATCACAATCATTTTTTTACATAAATATCATATCTATTTTTAGAAAATAATTAAATAAGGTGTTAATAATCAAACAGATAAGGAAAAACAACTTACTTTAAAAGGATTGTTTATTAAAATGATTATACGCTACAATGCGCCACCACAACTACTGCCTTG
Organism: Mariprofundaceae bacterium; assembly: GCA_030950585.1. Taxonomy (GTDB): domain Bacteria; phylum Pseudomonadota; class Zetaproteobacteria; order Mariprofundales; family Mariprofundaceae; genus JAUZRG01. The sequence continues at coordinate 9,133 of JAUZRG010000046.1, forward strand.
CCCTGCCGTACAGGCATAGCAATGACCTAAAACACGCACAGAGTTGTGATCTAAATCACTATTCACAATATCTCTTAGGTGCTTTTTTGTTTTGTTTTTATTTTCAATCGCCAAGTCCAACATTTGATTAAAATCACAGTCATATAGATAACCTTGCCAATCCACACTAAGCAAGGAACGACACATCAAATGATGGAGATTTTCAGCCACAAATGATTTTTGCAACAAATCCATATAAGCATTAAATTTATTCTGACTTAAGAGTGTGCTACCAAAACGCTGAATAGGCACATTGGTGATGGTAAACAATTGATGAAAATCAATATCATAACGCTCTTTTAAGATGTCTTTATAGGATGCTTCAAGCTCAGCCTGAGCAGGTGGCAATTGAGCACCTTGGGGATTATAGACAAGGTTAAGTTTCAAGTCCTCATCACGACCATAGCCCAGTGTATTCAATATTTGCAACGCACTGATACTTTTTATAAAAATACCATCACCGCGTTGCTTATCAACATTTTCCTCTAAATAGCACGGTAAAGAAGCCACCACTTCAACCTGATGTTGCGCCATGAATTCAGCCATGTGTTTATAACCATCTTCAAGTAAAATGCTTAAATTACAACGATCAATAACATGCACACCCAATTGCCGTGCTTTTTTCACCAAATAACAAAACTGTGGATGCATTTCAGGCGCACCACCTGTTAAGTCCAAGACTTTAATCTTGCGCTTCGCCAAGGTTTGAAGCAATAATTCAATAACATCTGCACTCATCTCTTCTTTGCGCGTGGGTCCAGCATTCACATGACAATGCACACAGCGTTGATTGCAACGATAGCCTAAGTTCACTTGTAAGGTATCAATATCTTTTTTCATCACCTTTGGAAAAGAAATGGACTTCAGCTTTTCAAATGTATTCAACATGATTATCTCCTTTTTGCTGTTTTTATAATAAGGCATCAATGATAAGTCATCAAAAACATTTAATTATTACATGCTAATATTACCAAAAAAGGTAGTTTTAACCGTCTCAAGAAAATGATGATTTTAAAGCAAACAAGAGCTATAGGTGATCTAAATCCTTTTTAAGGCTAGAGTACGCAACCATTGCGCACTCTAGGAGCGATACTCATGACCAAAGAAGCATTGTTAGAAGCAATCAAAAACAAACAGGATGTCACCAACCAAGATCTTGCTGAACTAAATTTATCAGGTATGAATTTACAACGCATTAATTTTCAAGGTTCAGACTTATCTCATGCTGATTTGCGTGATTCCGACTTGCGTGATGCCAATTTATCAGAGACCAACTTATATGGTGCTGATTTACGCGGTGCAAAACTCAACCGAACCAACCTACACAATTCAAACCGCATCAATTGCCAAATTAAACGCTCTGGCTTAAAAGGTGCATACATCACTGGCCCAACAGCTTATCAGGACTAATCAACGACCATGACATTCAAACTACCAGAGCTTTTCCCCTTACATGAAGACAAAGATTTTTTAACAGGACGTGAATGGGTCTGCCTACGTTTGTTATGCCTAGACATGAGAAACTTAGCAGACACCCTTCCTCAAACCTTATGTGAATCGACCAACCAACAAGTTGAATTAGCACGCGCCCAAGAAATCATCAATATCGCGCAAATCGCCCGCCTAGAGGGTTTAGGAACATGGATTTCTAGATTAATGGTTGAATCTGGCCTTGTCTTTTCTAATATAAAAACCATGCCAAGCAGCGATATTGCCAATAGCGTTAACCAGCACCTTGGTTACCCTATTTGTAATCAAAAAACCATTCAGTCTTTAGAAGCGTTGCAACAACAGTGGTAGGAGAAATCGTGAAACCCATATTGATTACAGGCGGTGCTGGCTATATCGGTGCAAACTTAGCCAAACGCTTATTAAGCTTAGGCCATACTGTTGTGATTATTGATAATTTTAGCAGTGGTCATTGGACAAACTTAATTCACATCGATTGTGAAGTACAGGCAGCAGAGTGTGATGATGCCGATTTATTAGCACAAATTGCACAAGGTGAGTTTCAAGCTATTTTTCACCAAGCTGCTATCACAGATACAACCGTGATGGATCAAAATTTGATGGTGCAAAAAAACACCAATGCCTTTGCCAGTATTCTCAAAGCAAGCGCAGCCTCTGACACACGGGTGATTTATGCTTCTTCAGCGGGTGTCTATGGCAACTCCGAAGCGCCCAATGCCCTAGGTGTTGGTGAAATCCCTGAAAATATTTACGGTTTTTCTAAGTTAGCTATGGATAGAATTGCCAAAAAATGGTATGACAAACACCCTTGCCCCATTGTTGGCTTGCGCTATTTTAATGTCTATGGCCCTGGTGAAGCGCACAAAAATCAACACAAACAAAAAACAGCTTCCATGATTCTACAGCTTTACCAACAAATCAAGGCCAAACAAACTTTGCGACTTTTTAAATATGGCGAACAAAAACGTGACTTTGTTTATATTGAAGATGTGATTGATGCCAATATCGCAGCCTTAACAGGTACGAAAAGTGGTGTGGCCAATGTTGGATCAGGTTATGCACGCAGCTTTAACGACATCGTCCATATTTTGGGCGAAACATTAAAGGTTTCATTGGATGTTGAATTCATTGATAATCCCTTTCCTTTCTTTCAAACCCATACCCAAGCCGATATGCAAGGTAGTATTTTGGATTGGACACCCGCATGGAGCTTAGAAAAAGGCATCACGCATTATATCAATATCTTGGAGTCAACCTCATGAAGATGATCAGTTTAGTCATTCTATGTCTTCTATCCGCCTGTATGAATCAAACCATTCACCAAGGTAATGTGATTAAAGAAAGCTTATCCAAAAGCATCAGTATTGGCACAAGCCGCACCCAAGTAGAAAACGTACTGGGCACACCCGTACTACGAACACTCACCAACAATCAAGCCATTTATATGGAAGATTTACACGATGAAGAGACAGGCGAAGCTTATCAACGTCGGGTTGAAATCACCTATGACCGAGCTGGTACTGTTGAAAAGATTAAACACTATGGTTTTGAGAAAAAGTAATGGCCGCACCCAAACAAGGTAAAAATGCAGGCTCTTCTTCATTCACCTCCTTTTTAACAGGAGCACTATGGATCTTAGTCTGCCTCATCATCATCTTTGGTGGCAATATGTTTATTGCCTACGAAGTGATTTTATTGGCCCGTGATGGCTCAGAGATCGGCACAGGCATAGCGCATATCGCCCAACTCAGTGGTCTTCCCGTCGCTGTCTTATGGGTCAATGCACTCTGCGCTGTGATCTTAGATCTACTGATGTACCTTTCAAGCCGAAAAGAAAAAAAACAAACACAAAACACACATCGCAGGCGTAGATAAAAACCATTGGTTTTGATTCCCTCATCCTAACCTTCTCCCTGAGGGCGAAGGGACTAAACAAGCCTATCTTTTAATCTTTTTTATCCCTTCAAAAGCGAGACCATCCGCTCTCCCAATAAGGTTGGATTATGCTCGATGCACACGCCCGCTTTCTCTAAAGCTTCAAATTTACTGGCTGCTGTACCTGAATGACCTGAGATAATCGCACCTGCATGACCCATGCGTTTGCCTTTGGGTGCTGAACTGCCCGCAATAAAGGCCACGATAGGCTTAGAAAAGTTATCTTTGATATATTCAGCGGCTTTTTCTTCAAGATCACCACCAATTTCACCAATCATAATCACACCATCGGTTTGCGTGTCCTCATTGAATAAGCGCAGGCAGTCGATAAAGTCCATGCCAATCAATGCATCGCCGCCAATGCCCACACAAGTGCTTTGACCCAGACCAGTGGCTGTTAACTGTGCCACGGCTTCATAAGTTAAGGTTCCTGAACGCGAAATCACGCCCACACGACCTGGTAAATGAATATGACCCGGCATAATACCAATTTTGCAGGCTTCTGGTGTGATAATACCGGGGCAATTCGGGCCAATTAGACGTGTGGAACTTTGTTTCAATACCGCTTTCACACGAATCATATCTTGGGCAGGAATACCTTCGGTAATACACACCACCAAAGCCATACCTGCACCAATGGCTTCTAAGATCGCATCCGCAGCAAATGGTGCAGGCACATAAATAATACTCACGGTGGCTTGTGTTTGTTGTTTGGCTTCTTGCACGGTATTAAAAATAGGCAATGATAAATGGGTTTTCCCACCTTTACCCGGTGTGACACCACCGACAAGCTGCGTGCCGTATGCCAACATTTGTTGAGCATGGAAGCTGCCTTGCTGACCTGTTAAGCCTTGGCAAATCACACGTGTGTTTTGATCAACTAAAATACTCATATTTTCTCTCCATATGTTGCGACAGCCAAAGAAGCGGCCTCATCTAAATCATTGGCCCACAAAACAGGAATACCCGCTTGCTTAATCAATGCACGACCCTCTTCTTCATGGGTTCCCACCAAGCGCATCACCAAGGGAATATGTAAATGATGTGTTTTTAAAGCTTCAATCAAACCCAAGGAAATTAAATCACAACGCACAATTCCCCCAAATATATTCACTAAAATAGCTTTTAAATGAGCTTGTTCCAGCAAAAGACGAAAACCATGCGCCACAGTTTCTTCACTTACTCCGCCACCTACATCTAAAAAGTTTGCAGGTTCTGAGCCTTTCAAATGAATCATATCCATTGTGGCCATTGCCAAACCTGCACCATTGACCATGCAACCAATATCGCCATCCAACGAAATATAATTCAAACCATAAGCAGCAGCCTTCACCTCGATTGGGTTCTCTTCCGCCAAATCAGCCATCACAGCAATATCTTTTTGCCGATATAAAGCATTGTCATCAATGCTCACCTTGGCATCTAAAGCCATAAACGTGCCTTCTTGCGTCAATACCAAAGGATTTAACTCCAACATATCTGCATCGGTATCAATAAACGTTTGATACAACTGATGAATCAAAACATGAAATGCACGATGATGTACTTTGTCTAAGCCTAAGAAAAAGGCCATTTGACGCATGTGCCACGCTTGCAAGCCTGCATTAGGCTCAATATTCACCGTCACAATTTGTGCAGGTTGATGCTCTGCGGTTTCTTCAATATCCATACCGCCAGCCGTACTGAGCATAAAACTCAGGCAATGCGCACTGCGATCTAATAAAATGGAAAGGTAATATTCATGAGCGATATTAACGGCTTCTTCTACCCAAACTTTGTGAACTTCTTTACCAGTATGGCCTGTTTGCGCGGTCATTAAATGAGAACCAAGCATATTGGCCACCGTCTGCTCAAGCTCTGCTTTTTCGCATAGCTTCACACCACCTGCCTTACCACGTCCGCCTGCATGCACTTGGGCTTTTACCACCACGCGAGAAGAGCTTAATTGCTCTAGGGTCAATTTTACTTCCTCTTCTTTTTCAATCAACACACCTTTAGGAACAAACACACCATGTTGATGCAAGATTTCCTTAGCCTGATACTCATGCAAATTCATAGCATAACTCCAATAATATGACGTACTTAGCCTTCCATAAAAAACCATATGATGATCAATTAAGCTGAACAATAAAGAAAATACAGCATGAGATCACCGTTTTATCACACCACCCTACCGATGCCTCACGCTTAATTAAATTTTTTCAATTGAATCTTCATCTTTTCTTGAGCTAACAGGCTTAGTCTAAAGCTATGAAAAAAATAACTATTCTTTGTTGTCTTAGCTTACTTCTTGCCTCCTGTGGAGGTGAAGATTTAGCGGTTGAAGATGCGACTGTTGGAACAGTTTCCCTTAGCTCACAAAGTCTATCGACTAAAAACACAGTCCCCATACCTTCTGCAAACCAAGATAAAACAGCTGCAACAACACCGCTATCATCCATCCCAAATGAAACCATGGGACAAAGTAGCCAATTGACGGTGGTTGCCCAAGACCTACTGGGAAAACCCTTACAAAACATTGATATTCAATTGGATCAAAGCAGAAGCCAAAAAACCAACCAGCAAGGGCTGGTGACCTTCGATGCTGTGCCTTTGGGTAAGCATGACATTCACTTTCTTTCACCACAGCATGAATGGGTTAGCCTTTATCAAACCAACAACAAGAATATTATATGGAAACTGCCCGCCAAAGAAGACAGTTATGTCCAATTTCAAGGTCGTCTCAGCAATTTTGATCAATCCCAACAAGGTCATCGCTTAGACTTGGTGTTTTTACACCCCCAAGAGAAACGAGTCATGGGGCGTTCTTCTTGTTATACCGCTGAACCCATGTTTCGCTGCTTTGGTGTTTTAAATGGTATCAGTGCCGATACTTATGCCGAACTTGATATTATTGCCATTGAAAGAGACCAACAACAACGTGTGATCAGTAGTCAACAAATCGCTTATCGCTTTCTTTATTATACGCAAAATATTGATCAACTCTCGATTGCTTACTCACATCAAATTCAATTTCCCAAACAACTCCCCATACAAAAACACCTGCTTAGCATTCAAGGTGTTACCGCCATCACTGGCAGCAATCCCAGTCTCATTGAGGCCAGTGCTTTCGCACCGGGGGGCTATGGGACTATTCTGAATATGCAATCTACTTGGCCTAGTGATCTCTATGCCGCCATACAGCCCACTAAACTTTGGGCCATTGCCATCGCCAGCACAGCCGATGGTGGCTTTTGGTCTATCATTAAGAAAGTTCCAGTCGCATCCATCATCACCGATATGTATGCCACCCTTAGCTCTCCTATAAACCTCAATACACAAACCTTGCTCAATACCGAACAAAGCACGATCAATCTCCAGCAAGCTTTTGAGCAAAGATCCATTCAACAACTTATTATTCGTGATCAAAACAATACCCGAGCCTTATGGCGATTGTATTTTTCACCTCAGCAGCAACAGTTAACACTGCCAAAAATCGTGCGCAACACACTACCACATCGACTTCAGGCTCAAGGTCAATATCAAATGCAACAACAGCTTTGGCTGATGGATCAACTGGACTACGACCAAGCCCTCATTCATATGGGTAATATCTATGGTTTAAGCCTTCATCAACACATTGAAATTATCTCAACAGGTGCTAAGCCCTTAATTTTTAAATAAAACAGAACTTGAGAATAGATACTTGAACCCACGTCTATCCTTTGCTATACATACGTGTTTAACGCTTAACATGGAGAGAGTGTGAAACATCGAAGGTATCAACTCATATTTCGTGGTGAAATTAACGCATCAGCTGAGCTTGATGTGGTCAAACAACACTTAGCACAGGTGCTGCAAACCCCCTCTCAATGTGTTGACTCCATGTTTGCACTCTCTGAAACCTGTGTTCGCTCAGGACTCAGGCAAGAAACCGCTCAAAAATTAAAAGATCACCTCCAACAACAAACAGGTGCAAAGTTCTTAATTGTTCCTGAAGATGCTGAGCCTGACCTTCCAGCTTCATTGCGTGCCGCTGAAGTTGTCGCCCGACCCACGCAAGAAGTTTGCAAGAAAAAAACTTCTAATCATAAAAAAGCGATTATGATCGCATCCATATTCAGTTTATTTTGCACCTTAAGCATAGGCATGCAATTTTGGGCATCGCATACCGCTGAACACATGAATGGCTCATCTCTACTTTTGATTCACAATAAAACAACATACATCATCAGTCATCATCACCTCTTACAAATAGACATGAATACAAATCAGCTCATCAAAAAAACACACCTAAATAAACTTGGCATACAAGGCAACGTCTCAGACATGGCCATTGATCAACAAGGTGGGCTTTGGCTGGCCGACATCAAAGCACAACATATCATACGCTGCCCATTATCTACCTTGAAATGTCAAACACAGATTGATTTAAATGAAGAACACAAAATCTCCAACAAACATCATTCATTACCTGAATCATTTGTCGGCCAGACACCCTCAGATAGCCCTTTCTTTTTTCAGATCGTAAAAGACATGGATCATATTTATGTAACTGAAACAGCACATAGCTGCGTGCGCATGTTTAACTTTAAGGGTAAAGAGCTGTTGGTATCTGATCCCAAACTCATGTTGCCACGCCACATGATATGGCAGAAGAAAAAACTTCTCGTTGCAGATTGGGGGCAGCAGCGCATTGCCGTGTTGGGAAAATTTGATATGGATCTTAAGAAAGAATGGAAGCTCAACGATTCTAAACACTATGTGGATGAAGAAGAGCGTTTCAACACCGACCTGACCGATGTTGAAGAAGTCATTGAACAATCATTGGCACTGCTCGCAGGCATGAATGCGCCCAAGTCACCCATACAAATCATTTCAGATAGAAAGAAAGGCTATTGGGTTTTATCTTCCAACCCACTTTTCAACCGCTTTCAATTGCTCCACCTCAACCAACAACACCATATTGATCATCGTTACGATATTCCCAGTCAACAAGCCTTATCCATGGCCATGCTCAACGCACATGAAATACTCATTACCGATGATAGCAAGATGCAATTTCTGAAATTTGATAGCACATCAGAAAAATTCACTGCTTTTATTTACCCTCAACTACAAAAGGACTTAGAAGAAAAGCATCAAGAGCGTGAAAACTATCGCCAGCTCTCTGAAATGATAACGTACCTTCTCTATACTGAATTATGCCTTGGTCTTATTTTGATTGGCTTAGGGTTTAGGTCACGCATCAAACGAAAAAAAACAGCACCGTAAAACGGTACTGCTTGATCATGATGCTTTTATTTCTAAAGGCTTATTTGTTCATGTTTAAAGGACTCGCATGCAAACCACATTCGGCAACAGCGTCTTCTTGCTCCCACCACCAGCGACCTGAACGAGGATCTTCGCCCACGGTGATCGCACGGGTACAAGGTTCGCAACCAATCGAAGGAAAGCCTTGCGCATGTAACGCATTGCAAGGCACATCATTTTCTTCGATATACTGCCAAATATTTTTTTCGCTCCAAGCCAACAAAGGATTCGCTTTTTTAATGCCAAAAGCTTGATCGTCTTCAATTTCTTGCATCTCTTGACGTGAAGATGCTTGATCACGACGAACACCTGTGACCCATGCTTGCTGGTTTTTTAAAACTTTTTTAAGCACATGAACTTTACGCACTGCACAACACATTTTTCTATTCTCAATGGAGCTATAAAATAAATTAGCACCATGTGTCGTGAGCATAGATTCAACTTCTTGGGTATCAGGAAAGCAAACCTTGATTTCAATACCATATTTTTGACGGCAAGCATCCATCACATCATACGTCTGTTGATGTAAACGTCCTGTATCTAAAGTAATGATATTAATTTTAGGTGCATAACGACTAATAAGATCGACCAACACCACATCTTCCGCGCCAAAACTACAGGCAAACACAAGGTTAGGTGCATAATCAGATTCTATTTTTTGCAGCAAGTCTTTGCTGTGCTGTAGCTTGGCGTGCATAAAGTTCTCCTAAAAAGAACGAATCAAGATTCGTTTAAACGTGCAATAGAATCGATGATTTCTTGTTTGGCATCTTGTGTCGTGCCCCAACCCATCACTTTAACCCATTTACCTTTTTCTAAGTCTTTGTAATGCTCAAAGAAATGCTTAATTTGATTGGTTAAAAACTCTGGTAAATCCGTAACTTCGTTCACATGATCATAAATAGGTTTTAGTTTAGAGATCGGCACGGCAATAATCTTCGCATCGCTGCCAGCTTCATCATCCATATTCAATACGCCCACAGGACGACAACGAACCACACAACCCGGAATCAAAGGAAAAGAGGTCACAACCAACACATCCACAGGATCACCATCATCAGACAATGTATTGGGCACAAAACCATAGTTACAAGGGTAATGCATGGCGGTATGCATAAAACGATCAACAAAAATCGCGCCAGACTCTTTATCTACTTCATATTTAATAGGGTCTGCATGTTGCGGAATTTCAATGATAACATTGATTTCGTCAGGAGTATTCTCTCCAGCAGGTATTTTGCTAATATCCATATCCAAGCACCTCTTTTTGAATGCGAATCTTAAAGGTGCAATCTGGATACACAAGCAATAGCTTTTGCAACCTATGATGATCATTTCTATTTCAGAACAAAAATTGTATCACCGTCGGCGCACAGGTGTATGCATCACTTACCCTATTTCCACCGCTAAAAAGGGTTATGGCAACCAAGAAGGAAGCTGGCAAACACCCCTTGGCAAGCATCGCGTGTATCAAAAAATTGGGCATGAGCATGCGATTAACAGTGCTTTTCGTGCCAGAAAACATGTGGGTTTATATGATTCAAAAATATCTGACCCCAACAAAGATTGGATTCTAAGTCGCATTCTTTGGCTTGAAGGCATGCAACTTGGCGTGAATAAACGCGGCAAAGTCGATACCAAGCAACGTTATATTTATATTCATGGTACGCACGAAGAACACCGCCTAGGTCAAGCGGCATCCTGCGGCTGTATTCGCATGGCCAATCAAGATGTGATTGATTTGTTTAAGCATTGTTTTAAAGGTGAGTCCGTTCTGATTCGTTTATAACTTAGATGCTGATCAATAACTCAGGCTTAAACATCGGGTTTTCCCACGCTTCATTGCCTTGAGGATAGCCTCTAGGATTACACATCATACGCGTTCCGTTCAGTGAATAATCAAAAGAGTCATGGGTGTGACCATGTAGCCATAAATTCACATGCTCTCCCATCAAAGCACTTAAATCACTCATAAAACAAGGATTCCATGTATTGCCAGAAAACTGTGGGTGTAAACTCTGAAAAGAAGGTGCATGATGACTGACAACCACCGTTTGACCTGCAAAAGATTCTGCCAAAACATCGCTTAGCCACTGCTTGTTTTTCTCAAACAAGGATTGTGCCACATCACGATCAAAAAAGAGCATCTCATCCGCTTGTTCACCCGCACAAAAATCCATGACTATGCCGTGTGTATCGCAAGACAACGCGCTTTTCATCTGGCTAAGATCACTCCATAGGGTTGTGCCAATAAAACGCACCCCATTTAGCATGATCATATCATTATCTAAAAATGGACATGACTGTGCTGGGTAGCATGCTGCATCATCACTTGATGCTCTTGCATGCTCAGTGTGGCATCGTGATACTCATGGTTACCTGCCACGTAGATCACGGGCACATCAAATACCTCTTTAGCCCATAAAAGACCTTCTAAACCCACGCCAATATCACCCGCCAAGACAACCACATCGGCATGATGGGCTGAGACATCACAGCTTGCATGCTCAAGGTGAAGGTCTGATAATAACTGTATTTTCATCCATCACCCATTCATCTTTATTCTAAAAAAAAGTCATTTTTAAGCACACAGAACCGATAAACATCATAGTAAACCACCTCGCTGAATAAACTTAATGCCAATAATCTTACCGACTTTTTATGACGAGGGTCAAAATCAAGTAAAGGTTCATACTTCAAACCCAGTTTTAACGACAAGTTTTTCATAGAATTTGCCTGAGGTAGGTATTGCTCTGTGGCACCAATAGCAATCGGATGATCTTCATCATGCGATTTAATGTGCGCAATGAAATTTTTTGCACCCTCAATAGACTTCTGACAACAAGAATCAATAATCATGCAAGTTCCAAGGCATTCAGGTGAAAAGTGTGTCCATAAATCATGAATATCTGATAAATGCTGATAACCATCAATGCAATCATCTAAATGCAACACCCCTAATTGATGGCCAATATTGTCTAAAGGTGGCGTTAATGCCGTGCAATCGGTTATTTGTATTTTTTTTCCTGCAAAATCCCTGTGTTCTGTCCAACGTAATATAGGTGTTTTCCATAGTCTATAGTTACCATAAACCAAGACTTTGTTCTTCACCTTTCTTGTTAAGCTCACTGCCTTCTCCCTAATGAAAAAGAGCGAGCATATCGCTAGAAAGACAAAGTACAATAAATGGCAACGATATTAATAACCTATTTTTTTACTAGGTTATTAATATCGTTTAGAAAAAAACACGTTTTTAATCAAAAAAACTAGCCATAAACAACACCCTGACTACAGCTTCTGGGTAAAGGAATCCCTTCTTTTTTCTTGTCTTCTTTATCATACATATAAGCTTCGATATCGGCGAATTTAAACATGGTTTTTCTATTCTCATTGCCAACCTTAAAGCCTTTTTTAAGGCTGACTGCCTGACTATTTCTCAATACCTGAGATTTACCTTTTTCACCCATCTTAAGAAAGGCCAAACCTCGACCCCGTGCCATCGTTGGAATCAACGCACGCGGCACAACCATCATTTGACTATCAGCACGAATGATCACCACTGCATCTTGTTGCTCTTCAATCATCTCAATACTAAGCAATGTCGCTTTATCGCTAAATTTAATGAGGTTCTTACCTTTTCTTGTACGTGAAAGCATGTCCTCACCACGACAGATAAACATAAAACCTTTCCTGGTCGTGATGAGGTAATTTTCACACGGCTGCACAAAAACCAAGTGTTTTGGCATATTATTGGCTGAAAAATCAAACCATTTTGACACAGGCTCACCCACGCCTCGACCGCGTGGCGCATCCGCTGCTAACATCGAAAAGGCACGACCTTCAGCACCGATCAAAATAAGGTATTGAGTGCTATAACCACAAACCAAACTTTGTAGTTTATCACCTTCTTTAAGACGAACGCCTTCAGGGTTGATATTACCACCACGCAAGGCCTTCAACCAGCCCGCCTCACTGATCACAATGCTCAGCAACTCTTTATCAATCATAGCCTCACGACGCATCAAGCGAGCTTTGCAAGCCTCTGTCACCAATGTGGTACGACGAGGATCACCAAAAAGATCTTTGGCTTTTTTCAACTCTCTTCCGATCAAACGCCAGCGACCTGCCGAACTATCCAGCAAAGATTCAAGCGTCTTTTTCTCTTGCTCTAAGTGCTTCTGTTCTGTGCGGATTTCCATTTCTTCTAGTTTATGTAATTGGCGTAAACGTAAATTCAAAATGGCTTTGACCTGTAAGTCAGAAAGATCAAAACGAATTTTAAGCACAGCCTCAGGCTCATCTTCATTGCGAATAATGCTAATGACAGTATCAATATTGAGATGTGCAATCATCAAACCCATCAATAAATGCAAGCGATGATTCACTTCATCTAAACGCACTTGACTACGACGACTGACCGTCTCATCCCGATACGTTAAGAAGCTATCAATGGATTGCACCAAGGACATGCGTTGGGGCTGTTGCCCTTCGTTAATCAAAGCATGCATATTCACACGCACACTAATTTGCAAATCTGTGCTCGCAAAAAGGTGCAACATGATTTCTTGCGCGTTTAGATTTTTAGAATGTGGCTGCAAAATAACCCGAATATCATCACCATCGGAGTCATCCATGACATCATCCAACATGCTTAATTCTTTATTGCTGATTTTCTCACCAATTTTTTGCAACAACGCATCTTTTTTGATGCCATAAGGTAAACTTGTGACCACGATTTGCCATAAGCCACGACTTAACGATTCACACTCCCAATCTGCACGCAACAAAAGATGGCCTTTGCCTGTTTGGTACAGGTGATCCATATCGGCAACACTGCAAATCAAGATTCCACCCGTTGGAAAATCAGGACCCATAATATGCTTGCGTAACAACTCAAAACGTCGCTCTTCGCTCACGGTTTCACGGCCATTTCGGGCATAGGACTGGGTTAATTTGATACAAGCTTCAAGCAGCTCATCTAAATTATGCGGTGGAATATCAGTGGCAATACCCACAGCGATACCCATTGCACCATTGGCAAGCAACATCGGTACAGGTGCAGGTAAGGTCACAGGCTCACTCGTCGAGGCATCATAATTTTCTTGCCAGTTGACGACACCTTCTTTTAACTCTTCGCTTAACAAAGCTTTACCAAGTGCCGTTAAACGCACTTCGGTATAACGCATCGCCGCAGCCGAATCACCGTCTACAGACCCCCAGTTTCCCTGCCCATCCGCCAAGGGATAACGCAAGTTCCAAGGTTGTGCCATGCGCACCATCGCTTCATAAACAGACATATCACCATGCGGATGGTATTGACCAATGACATCGCCCACCACACGCGCTGATTTTTTATGCGCACCTTGGGGATGCAAGCGCAATTTATCCATCGCATACAAAATACGCCGATGCACAGGTTGCAAACCATCCCGAGCATCAGGCACAGCACGGTTGGTAATGACTTCTAAACCATAATCACGAAAATACTGTTTAAATACATCTTCGATCGGTAAATGACTCATGATACTTGATCCTGTAAAAGAAAGTTCCGTCGATGTTGTGCGGTATCACCCATCAAATAAGCAATCAATTCATCAAATTCCGCTTCATTATCGGGTTTGACAGGAATAAGGTTGCGTGTTTCTCGTGATAAACATGAATCTCTTAACTGACTGGCTGGCATTTCACCCAAACCTTTAAAACGTACCACTTGGACTTGTTTGCGTTCACTCGCCGCTTGCGCTCTCAAACCATCTAATTCTTCATTGTCCAACGCATAATAATGACGTTTGCCAATATTGACCCGATAAAGCGGGGCTTGTGCAATATATACCCGCCCTGCCATGACCAAAGGCTTCATCAGTCGCCAAAACAAGGTGATGAGCAAACAACAAATATGTAATCCATCCACATCAGCATCGGCAAGGATAATGATTTTACCATAACGTACTTTGACAGGGTTACACTCTGCACCCACACCGCAGCCGACCGCTTGCACGAGATCATAGATGGCTTCACTTTGTAATGCTTGGCGTGGTGCTTTACCTTCCACATTTAAAATTTTACCACGAATCGGCATAATAGCTTGGGTCTGACGATCACGCGCCTGTTTCCCTGAACCGCCAGCCGAATCACCTTCCACAATAAACAATTCAGATTCATCTAAATCATGGCTACGACAATCCGCCAATTTACCCGGCAACACCGTTTTACCTGTATAGCTTTTACGCTTAACTGTTTTTTGCTCTTTCTTTTCATCCGCCATGCGCTCTTGGGCGCGCTGCACAATCATTTTCACCCAGCGATCCGATGTTTGCACATCCCGATGCAACCACAAATCAGCCATGCGTTTGATCACCCCATCCACAAACTTACTGGCTTCGCGTGAGGTTAACTTTTGTTTGGTTTGACCTTCAAAAGAAATATCCTTGATATAGACGGATAAAATCAAATAAGTGTGAAGTTGCACATCACTGGCTTGTAAACGCACGCTTTTGGGCAAGATATGACGTAATTCAGCATACTCACGCACAGCTTTGGTCAAGCCAGAAAGGAAACCTACCTCATGTGTGCCACCACGCGGCGTAGGAATGGTATTCACATAACTCGCCCATTGCTGCTCATGGCCAGACGTTAAAGCAGCAAAAGCCCAGCTCACACGCTCAATATCACCCACACGATCACTAAAGTTTACCACAGGTTCATCAGGCAAAATACTTTTCAAATAACCTTTTGCACCATCTTTAAATAAAAAAGTTTCAGATTCAGATTGATCATATGATTTAAAATGAACTTTTAAACCAGGGATAAGGATGGCTTTGTCACGCGCCATTGCGCGCACCATCTTGCTGCGAAAGTGAGCGATTTCATAAATCTCAGGATCAGGTGAGAAACGCACACTCGTGCCACGCCCACGCTTAATTTCTGCTACTTTTTCCAAAGGCTTCTCAGCCTTACCTTGCTGATAACGCTGAAACCATTCACCACCATCACGACGTACACGCACTTCAAAAAAGCGTGATAACGCATTGGTCACAGCCGAACCGACACCATGCAAACCACCAGAAATCTGATAATTATCTTTGTTGAATTTCCCACCTGCATGCAAGCGTGTCAACACCAACTCAACCCCACTCAAACCTGAGTCTTCATGAATCGCCACAGGGATACCACGGCCATTATCCGACACCGAAACACAATCTTCAGCCTCTAACTCCATTGAAATTAAATTGGCATGCCCTGCCAAAGCTTCATCCGCAGCATTATCCAAAATTTCAGCTAAGATATGGTGAACACCAATATCGTTATCGGTCATGGTGAACATACCGGGTCGTAGTCGTACAGCTTCAATGCCTTCTAGGGCTTGAAGGCTGTCAACATCATATTCTACTTTAGACAACCTTGATCTCCTGACTCACTCTATCTTTTTGCAACAACACTCATCCATATAGAAAACATCTGGTGGCGTATTGCTGCTGATTTTTTGTTGAAACAATTCTTTTTCTGCATCACGTAGTTGACCGCACACAGAGCGGCTAATCTTCATATTTGTTTTTTAGCTGTCGTCATCACATTGGCTGGTACAGCTAAATTCAAACCCATCGCTGTGCGCATCAATGATTTTTTCAAAGCTCCACTATTACTAAACATCAACATACCAGCACGTCGTAATTTTCCCACCACAGCATATTTTGATGTAAAGACATGGTGAAAGGCTTCCATACTGGCCATCACCGATAAGACATCAGGCACGCGATTTTTACGATAAAGAGCCAACACATCCATACTACCGGGGTCTTCTTGATAGCGAATCGCCATCGCCACTTCTTGTGCCAAAACAATGGCATCACGAATACCCAAATTCACACCAAGTCCCGCCAAAGGATGTATCACATGGGCAGCATCACCAATGAGTGCCAAACGGTGTTGCACAAAATGCTGACTCAAACGACCCACCAAAGGAAAAGCACCGCGCTCACCCACTTCTTCAATGCGACCGAGTACAGGGCCAAAAGCAAGATTTAACTCATCAAGAAACAAGGCATCGTCTAGCTGCATGTATTGCTCAGCCTCTTCATGGGCTAAACTCCAAACAATCGAGCACAGACCCTTGGGTAAAGGCAAAAAGGCCAAAGGGCCACCCGCTAAAAAACGTTGATAAGCAGTGTTGCGGTGATGTTGCTGCGGACGAACATTGGCCACAATGGCTTTTTGCGCATAATCACGCTGATAATGAGAGATGCCAGCCTGCTCACGCAACCATGACTGTGCGCCATCTGCCCCAACCACCAAAGAGGCTTGCACATGCTGACCTTGATCTAAGCTGAGATACACAGCATCTGTTTTAAAATTAATACTCTCAATATGCGCAGGGCAATACACATCAATGTGTTCACAATCCGCTAAAACATTGAGCATCGCATATTGAATTTCACTGTTGGGTACGAGGCGACCCAACTCTTGCAAGCCCACTTCAAGGGCTTCAAAACGCGCACCGCCCACTTCTTGCTGATCCCAGACACGCATCTGCTGAATGCTTTCACTGACATTTTGAAGCTGATCCCAAACGCCCATACCACGCAAAATATTAGCAGTACCTTCAATAATGGCACTCACACGCATATCACTGCCCAAAGACAACTGGGGCTGAATTTCTCGACGCTCAACAACCATCACCCGTACATCGGGTTGCTCACGCAAGGCACAAGCCATCGCCAAACCCACCATGCCACCACCGACAATCAACACATCTACTTTTTGGACTGAACGCATAGAATCAGACAAGACCAGCCGCCTGTTTACTGACTTGATGACGTAAAAAAGACAGATGAGACAAGAGCCTAAGCCCTCCTTGGTTGAGGCAATGTAGTGCAGGGTTTTTATGGTTAAAAAGAAGGTTCAAACCTTCCGTCAGAGCCACCGTACGCCGCTGATCTTTTTTCCGACCTGCGGCATAAGCAGCCAACACCCGCGCATCACCTGCTTGTTGATTTTGATTTAAACCCGCTTGTACACAGGCAGATAAGTCCGCCACATCACGCATGCTGATATTCATACCTTGGCCAGCCATAGGGTGTAATGTTCGTGCTGCATTACCCACCAAAGCAAGATGGGGTGTGCTATATTGCTTACTCACACGCAATTCCAACGGAAACAACCGTGTTTTACTACTGGCGCTGATGCGTCCAATCTTTTCTTTCAACGGCTCGCCCATCACCATATTCAAGCGACTTAAAAAAACCATCTCACTGGCTTGCTGCATGCGGGTGGCATCGCTGGGCTTGAGCGTCCAAACAATTGAAAAGCGTTCTGAATCCAAAGGTAAAAAAGCAAGCGGTCCATCTGCACGAAAACATTCATATGCCACATGCCGATGAGGATTTTCAGGTATTACCGAAGCCACTAAGGCAAAACGGTTATGATCCCAACCTTGGCTTAAAATACCTGCCATATGGCGAATTTGACTATAAGTGCCATCAGCACCCACCACCAAAGAGCTTTCAATTTCAAACTGTGTATCAGATGTTTGCACCAAAAGGCGTTTTCCAGCCCCAGTATCCGACATAGCCACGACTTCAGCAGGGCAAATAATATCCACTTTTCCAGCCAAGTTTTTATACAAAGCTTGAACAACAAACTGATTTTGAACGACAAAACCCAAGGAATCGACCCCTTCTTCGTCGTGAAGCAGCTCTACTGATGCTCTTCTGGTTGCCTGACTAACATGCACATCACGCAGGACAGAAACCCCTAACTGTTCAATATCCTTCCAAACATTTAACTTCTTAAGGTGCTGAACCGTACCCCAAGACAAAGCAATCACTTGCTCTGGAGAGGATGTTACAGGGGTATTTTGTTGAAATTTCTCAAGCAATACCACACTTAAACCCAATTGTTGCAACTCTAAAGCAAGAGAGCCTCCTGCCATTCCTCCACCCACAATGGATACATCATAATGTCTTTGTTCTAACTGCATTGCCACCTCCGCGTAGCATGAGAGAAGCAGGGAACCTAAAACAAGCTTCACTGTCAATTAAAAAAGCTCAACAAAACAAAGGTGTTGACACAACTTGATTACCAAGCAAGAGTGCGCCGCGTTCCAGTTAAGCCGAAGTGGTGGAACTGGTAGACACGCCAGACTCAAAATCTGGTGTCTTTGCGGACGTGCCGGTTCGACTCCGGCCTTCGGTACCATAAGATAAAAAAAGCCACAAACATGATGTTTGTGGCTTTTTTATATCACCTTAAAATCATTCCCAATATTTCTATCACCTAGATCCTGCATAGAACAACAAAACCACTTGAACTTCCTCATCGAGATCAATTATTTAACACCTGTTTTTTACCCTTGCACCATGAACCTTATAAAATAGACCTACAAAGAGTCAATACTCTTCGCCAAAAAGTAGCAGGTTCCAAACGCGCTCTTTAGTGTTCAGTTTAGACAAAAAAACCTAAAGAAAGGCTCGGAACCCATGTTCGATATGATGCAAGTTTTATCCCCCTTACGCAATTAATTAAAATCCAAATCAACATGGCTAAATCACCCAACTACACCACCGTGTATATTCCTGTTAGCATCAATGGCATTCCTTTGGTCAAAACCAGCCCTTAAGGCTTGCAGTCTATGGCGTACAACGCACACTGCACGCCATGATAAAGACTGAAGTGATCATTATTGGTGCAGGTGCGGCAGGTTTAATGTGCGCCCTCACAGCGGCACAGCAAGGTCGCCAAGTGCTGGTGCTTGACCATGCCAAAAAAGCAGGTGAGAAAATTCGCATTTCGGGCGGTGGGCGTTGTAACTTTACCAATCGCTATGTTTCTGCCGAGAATTACCTCTGTGCCAACCCCCACTTTTGTAAATCTGCTTTGGCACAATTTAGCAGTGATGACTTTATCGCCATGGTCGAAGCCCACGACATTGCATACCATGAACGTGAACATCACCAATTGTTTTGTGATGATTCGGCGCAGGATATTTTAAAGATGTTGCTTGAGGGTTGTCGTCAGTTGGATGTGCAGTTTCAGTTGAACTGTGAAGTCCAATCCATCAACAAAACAAATGGCTATGCGATTCAAAGTTCGCACGGTTTATTTCAAGCTGAGTCGCTGGTGATTGCCACGGGTGGCTTATCCATTCCTAAAATGGGTGCAAGCCCCTTTGGTCTACAAATAGCCCATCAATTTGGCTTAAACATCAAAGAAACACGGGCTGGCTTGGTGCCCTTTACCCTCACAGGCAAAGAAAAAGAATTGTTTCAAGCTTTGAGTGGGATGTCGCTGCCTGTGTCGGTGTCTTGTCGTGGGCAATCGTTTTCAGAGGCCATGCTGTTTACCCATCGGGGGTTGTCTGGGCCTGCGATGTTGCAAATCTCATCGTATTGGCAAGTCGGTGATTCTATTTGTATTGACCTATTGCCCCAACAAGACATCGAAGCGCATCTCTTGGCACAAAAAGAACAGAACCCTAAGATGCAATTGCAAAGTGCTTTGAGCCTATTGCTGCCCAAACGTCTGTGCCAAGTCTTGATGCAAAGCGTTTTAAGCAACACCACTTTAAAACAGATCAACGCCCAACAATGTGCAGTCATTAACCAGCAGTTGCACCACTGGATGTTAAAACCCAGTGGAACCGAAGGTTATCGCACCGCAGAGGTGACACTCGGCGGTGTGGATACCGATGCTGTTTCATCCAAAACCATGCAATGCAAAAAGCACGATGGTTTGTTTTTTATTGGCGAAGTCTTGGATGTGACAGGCCATTTGGGTGGTTTTAACTTTCAATGGGCTTGGTCTTCTGCTTATTGTGCTGGCTTACATGCCTGATTATTTTTTACGCAACACCTTATCCACCACACCTGAGACGATGCGACGCGGTGATACTTTTTCAGATAAGGTTTTTTTCTTCACCCCTTCCACCACACAACGACCTTCAAGCATGGCGTGGTAACCCAGTTTAGCGACCTCTTCTGCCTTTGAAACCTTTGGTTTATCAGCTTGTTGAACATGCTTAAAGTCATTTTGAAAGAACTCGGTTTGTGTTGGGCCAGGGCATAAGACAGTCACACTCACCAAGACCTATGCCACTTAAGAGACCATATCCTTTGCATTGACCATTGTTTTAATTGATATTTTTCTAATGAGCTCCTGAATAAGGTTCACGGAAAAAAATAAAACATCCAGAAAAAAACATTGCTTTAATCGACTAAACTATCAGCACTTCCCGCTATCCTATAAATCCCTTTACTTGTAACGTTTCCAAAAAGAGTCTTTCGCAGACTATTAAATTGATTGAGGTGTCCTATGAAGGAAAGCAGGTTTAGGAAAGACCTTTCGATTAAGGGCTTGCTAAA
>JAUZRG010000047.1 GCA_030950585.1 Mariprofundaceae bacterium
GCTTAGAGAAAAAGCTCTGGACCAGTGCCAATAAACTATTACCCTCACTCGATGCCTCGCAATATAAACATGTGATGTTGGGTCTGGTCTTTCTCAAATATGTTTCCGATTCCTTTGGCATTCGCCGTGATGAATTGATCGCGCAATTCAACGATGAAAACAATGATTATTATGTCGATCCTGACGATTTTGGCGGTGCTGATAGCGCAGAATATAAAGATGAAATCGCCACCGAACTGGAAGAGCGTGATTTTTATGCCGAGGCCAATGTGTTCTGGGTGCCCAAACAAGCGCGTTGGGAATTTCTTCAAAATCAAAATAAAGTGGTCATCAGCAACGAGATTGAAGTCGCAGGCAAAAAGATTCGCTCTGTGGGTCAGTTGATTGATCATGCGTTAGAAGCCATCGAACATGACAATACCAAACTCAAAGGTGTGCTCAACAAACGCTACACCCAACTGCAAATCGACCAGTCCAAACTTGGCGAATTGATTGACCTGATTGCCACCATTCCATTCACCCATGCCACCATGAGCAGTAAAGATATTTTGGGGCATGTCTATGAATATTTCTTGGGTCAGTTTGCTTTGGCCGAGGGCAAAAAAGGTGGTCAGTTCTACACCCCGAAATCCATTGTCAGCCTGATGGTGCAGATGCTCGAACCGTTTAAAGGCCGTGTTTACGATCCCGCCATGGGTTCAGGTGGTTTCTTTGTGCAGTCGGAAAGCTTTATCACCGCCCACAAAGGCCGCATGGGTGACATCTCCATCTACGGTCAGGAGGCTAACCACACCACTTGGCAATTGGCAGCCATGAACATGGTGATTCGCGGCATTGATTTCAATTTCGGCAAAGAACCCGCCAGCACCTACACCCATGATCAACACCCCGACCTGCGCGCTGATTTTGTCATGGCCAATCCACCCTTTAACATGAAGGAGTGGGACACAGGCGTGGATGACAACGACCCCCGCTGGGTTTATGGCAAACCACCAACAGGCAACGCCAACTTCGCGTGGCTGCAACATATGCTCTATCACCTAGCCCCCAACGGCAGCATGGGACTATTGCTTGCCAATGGTTCGATGAGCTCCAACACCAAAGGTGAAGGGACCATACGCCAAACCCTGATTGATCACGATTTGATAGAATGCATGGTCGCCCTTCCCGGCCAACTTTTCACCAACACCCAAATCCCCGCCTGTATCTGGTTTTTAAGCAAAAACAAAAAAGACCGAACCTCCGCCAGTGCCAAAACCCTGCGTGACCGCACAGGTGAAGTGTTATTCATTGATGCCCGCAATCTGGGTTATATGAAAGACCGTGTGCTGCGTGATTTCACT
This sequence comes from Mariprofundaceae bacterium, assembly GCA_030950585.1. Lineage (GTDB taxonomy): Bacteria > Pseudomonadota > Zetaproteobacteria > Mariprofundales > Mariprofundaceae > JAUZRG01. Next base: position 1,344 of record JAUZRG010000047.1, read on the forward strand.
CAGGATGATCTGAACAACGTCACCCAAACCTTCCATCGCTGGCAAGAAAACCCAGAAAGCGAGCATCCATACAACGATGAAGCAGGCTTTTGTAAATCAGCGCCACTAGCAGAGATTAAGAAACATGATTATGTGCTTACCCCCGGTCGATATGTGGGCGCAGCCCCAGAGGAAGACGATGGCGAGCCTTTCGCCGATAAAATGGCACGTTTAACAGGCCAACTCAAAACACAGTTTGAACAAAGTGATAAACTGGAAACAGAGATTAAAAAGAATTTGGCGGGGTTGGGTTATGAGTGCTGAAGTTAATTGGACTGAATACGGGCCAATTTCGAAGGATTTAAAATGTGCCAAATTATCGGATCTTTGTGTAGATAAAATAGGGGTCCAGACAGGCCCATTTGGAAGTCAGTTGCATAACGAAGATTATGTACAAGTAGGTACTCCAATTATTACTGTCGAGCATTTAGGTGACAATCGAATTGGACATTTGAATACTCCCTTAGTCTCTAATGAGGATAAGAATAGGCTATCTAGGTATCATCTTAAAGAGGGTGATATTGTTTTTTCTCGTGTTGGTTCGGTTGATAGAAGGGCATTAGTTCGGAATGAAGAAGACGGTTGGTTGTTCTCTGGTCGTTGTCT
>JAUZRG010000048.1 GCA_030950585.1 Mariprofundaceae bacterium
TTTATATGATGTTTAGCTATGCTGAGATGCTTTGATAAAACTTGGTTGATTATTAAATATAAAAAGATCCCCTCAATGAGGGGATCTTTTTATGTCAAACTGCATAAGCAGTTAATATGGCGGAGCGGACGGGACTCGAACTAATAAAATAAATACTTATTAAACAATACTTTAAATAGTCATGTCTTGAAGTTTGTTATTTTATACCGTCGTTTGTACCGTCTTTTTTTTCAACTCGACCATTTTCGCCTAAAAAAAAGCTTTGATGTCATTCCATAAGCACGACTTGAAGCCCTTTCTAGCACCATCCCACTATATGCCGTTATATCCCAATTTATCCCGCTTAAAATATTGTTTGGTGGTTCTGCGGCAAACCTGCGGCAAACCTGCGGGATAAAAAAAGGCCACCCAGTGGGCAGCCTCTTCTTTCAATCATTCACCTTATCTTGGTTAGAGCGTTGACCAATAGAGCAATGCACCGCATCCGATAATAACGGCAAGGCATGAATAAATAACTGGCCAGAATAAACGGCTGCCAAGTGCTTCAAGTTTAGTGTGTATTTTATCAATATTCATTTTCAAAACTCCTTGTGATTTGGTGGAAATATTCTTGCAATAAATCAGCCATAAAACAAAGGATGCAAACACATGGCTATTCATGCGCACCACAGCGGCAAACACATGGTTTTAAGTGCTTTTTTTCACCTATTCCGCACATCATTGAAGTGCGCTTTATTCCTTGATGTGCGCACATCATGAAAAGCTGAATGTTTGGGGTTTTTTTGAGTGAAAAAAGTGCTTGTTTTTACAATCCGCACATCAATGCGCCTGCGCATTGAATGGCGCATTGATGTGCGGCCATGTGTGGTGAGGTGCGCACCGCAGAAAAACACACACCTAGCCAAGGTGAAAAAGGGGTTGTTTTTGGTGTTCCGCAACTCAATGAATGGCGGCTGCGGTGCGCTGTTTCTCATGGTATCAAATCACAAGCCTATGAAGCGTCGTTTAATGGCCATTTTTTAAGGCTTAAAACTCATTGAATGGTTGAGGTGCGCAATGCAGAAAGAAGGCCACCATAGGCAAGCTTCATACATGCAAACTTGCTAACATGTACCGTATAAGGTACACTTAACATTATGAGCATACAAGCAGTATTGAAAGTGAGTTTCTGGACATCTGAGGCAGGGCATGAACCAGTTAGGGAGTGGCTCACTTCTTTAAGTCAAACGGATAAGAAGGCAATAGGTAAAAAAATTCTGACTGTACAATTTAGGTGGCCTTTAGGTATGCCAACAGTACGAAAAATAGAACGCGACTTGTGGGAAGTACGCATAAGACTGGAGGGGGGAAGAATTGCGCGGGTAATGTTTACCCTCTTTAACGACAAGATGGTTTTGCTACATGGATTTATTAAAAAAAGTCAAAAAACACCCATGAATGATTTAGCACTAGCCAGAACACGAAAATAACCAAAGGATTAATGACAATGAAAGCAGAAAATGTTGGTACTGATTTTGAAAGCTTCCTTGATAGTGAAAACATTCTTGAAGAATGCACCGCCTCAGCACTGAAAAGAGTTTTAACAATGGCCATTGAAGATGCAATGAAAGAAGCCCATATAAGCAAAGCGGAGCTTTCACGTAGAATGCACACCAGCAGAAGCCAAGTTGAAAGAATTTTAAACCCCAAGGAAACAGGCACAAGTTTGGAAAAGTTATTTCAAACAGCCCACCAGTTAGGGAAGCGGCTAGAAATTAAACTGGCATAAAAAAGGCCACCACCCATGATAGATGATGACCTTTAAAAAGTTGAACCTGTCCCTTTTTTTTCTCATTTGTAAATATTTTTTTAGCAAAAGTTCAGAAAACGACGGTGAACTTGGTGAACTTGGTGAACCTTTTGTGAAAAAACACATATTAAACAACGGATTTTCAATGTTTAAAAAGCGTAATTCATAGCAAAATAATGGTGAACCTATGGTGAACCTTGGTGAA
>JAUZRG010000049.1 GCA_030950585.1 Mariprofundaceae bacterium
TCCGAGAATGAAGATCGTAGCGAGGGAAAGTGAGATTGAGTTGGATTTTCGCCCCATTTGAGGCGAATAGCAGGGACTATTTAACGATAATGGGGTGGAAATACGGCCAATATCCGCTTTTACGCAGTAGGTTTGTCATTATCGGACAGCCTCCTAGCAGACTGGTTGCCTGTCACAGATGAAATATGCAAACGATCATAATCTTCTTTTGCATTGACGCCACGACTCATCACAAGTTCGCCAGCTGCACCATCGAGTATGGCACCACAACTATCAAATACGCCATTTTTATACAGTGCCACAACGCGCCACGGGCCAATAGGCTCTTTTTCTTTGGTTTCATAAGTATTCTTCTGCCCTGAAGGCTTCATACTTGCTTGTGCTGTGGAAGCAGGCACTTGAGGCGATGCACAATTGGCACCTTTATATAGTAGTTTAGGTATTAAAGTGGTGTTTAATGTATAGTTTAGCCCTAACTTTATGAATAAAGGATTCATTGATGGCTTACAGTGAAGATTTACGGGCACGGGTTATTTTTCATGTTGAATCGGGTAACACTCAACTTTCCCCTGCAAAGTTGTTTAATATTAATGATAAAACAGTCCGTTCTTGGCTTTAGTTAAAGAAGGAAACAGGTTCTCTCAAACGAAGGAGAAACACCGTGGCGGAGCCAAGTGCAGAGTAACAGCAGAAGAGCTAAAAGTATATGTTGATGCTCATCCGAACGTAATTCTTGCAGACATAGCCGAACACTTTGGTTTCACGATACCAGGGATTTTCTATCATCTTCGTAAACATGGTTATGTCCGAAAAAAAACATTAAGATATGTTGAGCGCAATGAATCTAAACGTCAATTATACCTTGAGAAAATCGCCAATATACCCACGGAAAATATTGTTTACATTGATGAATCGGGTATTTGTCACCAGGATATAAAACAGCACTGTTGGACGAAGAAAGGCAATGAAATCATTGGGGAAAGACAAGGATCTCAACGTGCAAGAACCAATGTTATTGCTGCCGAAAATGGTGAAAACATCAATGCTCCTATGACTTATTCAGGCACAATGGATGGTAATCTGTTTTTATTCTGGTTAAAAAACTTTTTAACCGCTTCTCTCAAGAAAGGACAAGTAGTGATTATGGACAATGCTTCTATCCATAAAGTAAAGCAGGTTAAAGAAATTATCGAAGAAGCAGGGTGCTCCTTGCTATATCTCCCTCCATATTCTCCAGACTTTAACCCAATAGAACAATACTGGGCTGTAATGAAATCAAATATCAAAAAAATACGTAGCAAATTCAAGTGCATTCAAGATGCTATTGATCATACTTTAAAAAAGACTAAACGCCACTTTAATACCTAAACTACTATAGCTTAATTCAACAGAAGACTTCGTCATTTTTCCTGAGGCTGCCATAAGCTCAATATAATCCGCACTCACTTCATTTGCAGAACCAAAAAGATCAGCAGAAATACTTCTCATGCTTCCAGCTTGGGCATGAATCGCTTGTAAAATGATAAATTGATTCAGTCTACCTTTATCCGATCCTGCGATCTTCTCATGCCACTTGCCTTTCCAAAGCTGTGCATGATCACTGATATACTAGCTTTTATCTTGATTGATGCAAACATCAAAGAGCTTCGTTTTTGGTGCGTTTTCTGTGCGATAATCTATTTTTTGAACTTCCCGCTTTCCAAACTGCATGGCATCAGCCATGGTGGGAAAACTTAAGCAAAGCGATACAAATACTGCCCATACTATTTTTATCATATCTAAATTCCTTTTTTTAATTTTATTTAAGGTAAAGGTCAGTCTCGTTTGAGATGTAACACCAGTTCACCGTTTACACGATACTCGATGAATTTTGCAGAGGTTTGGATGCGCCATGTATGGCCTTTTTTGCTCCCTTTCTTATCCCGATTAGAGATACTGACCACTTTTTCCATCTTAGCATCAGACCAAGGGCTGTAATCACTACCCTTTTTATTTGACTCTAGAACTTGAATTTTCCCAGAGGAAAATTGTTGTTTCCAAACCTGTGCATCCAACTGCACATAAATATCACCAGCTTGCACAACTACATTTTTCACAATCACTGGGTTGATAAATATAGCGGTATAGTTTCCATACCGAGAAATACTGCTCAGTGAGTCCGATGCACAATTCACATCACCACTTTGTGTCAGCGTTGCAAGATGCGTTTCAACTTTTCCATCTTGATCCAAGCGCATCGCAGAACCACCCCAAACAGCTGGCCTTTGTTGACCATTTAAGGAGCCATGAAAAACCATTGATGACTTATCATCTGGACTAATGAGTACCACTTGTGTGGGATCCATAAAAACACCATCAGCATGGATAACAGATCCTTTCCAGCCTCGAAATGGACCTGTTGCCGAAAACTGACCATTGTTATTACATAATTTAAAACCTAATTGGGGGCTTTAGCTTGTGTGCTATCGCCCCACTTCACAATAAAACCTTCACTTGCATAAACCGTGGAGAAGGCTCCTAAGGTGATTGAAAAAAACATCATCCTCAAAAAAAACTTTAGCATTTATTTTCTCCTTATTATTTAGTCACAACGATATTTCTTTATTGCATTTAAGCATCATTTAAATCATTTATAACTTAAAAACAAAAACACACCCAACATCGCGTTATTAGCGCTTAAAGGTAATTTTTAATATAGAAAGTCTACGATCATTCAACCTATCGTCCGATGCTTAACTTAACTTATCAAAGAATAATTAACCATGAACAAGTACGGATGCGAAATATTAGGTAAACACCTTCAATTGAAAGGATTGTAGCTTGCTTCTAAGAAGTTATTTTTGAATACTTTATTTTTTGAAAAAAGCTTTAAAATGGAGTTTTTCTGTGCCTAGCAATAAATTTCAACTTTCTTCTTTGATGAAAATTCTCATCACACTTCTAATTATCATTTATCCACTTCTATGCTTGGCTGTAAGTGATCCTGATGCAAACAAACCACTGATCCTTGAACTGGGTCAGAACAGTGAAGTTTTGAATATACTGCTTCTAAAAATCAACGAAGAACAGCTTGATCAAGTGTTGGATCAATTCAGCGATATAGATATTACACAAACGCAATTAAGTTCTCTTTTAAGTGAGCTCGGCGTTGCACAGGCTATTATCGATTCAACACTTAACGAGGTCAATGCCTACTGTGCATTGGTGCAGCATATTCAAAGCAGTGAGGCAGTCATCCTGTTGCTGATCCAGACTGAAGCTGAGATCAAAGAGTTACGAACTAATCTGGAGCAAACACAATCCATCCAAGAACAAAAGAGTTTAGATGAAAGAATAACTTCACACAATGAAACCCTTGCTAAACAAAAGTCACGTTTGGCTTCTGTGCTGGAACTGGTGCGTTATGAAAATAAGGAGAAGCTTGAGAGTGTTTTTGAACTACTCGAATACTCCGAAAATCAAATAGCTCAATTTTTTCCCTATATTAGGGATTATTTGGCTTTAACCAAAACAATCGAGACGCTCACAACGATCAAAAAATCAATTACAGCAATCAATAAAGAGATAAAGGTAAGCAGACGTGCCTATAAAAAAGCTGGCACACCTCAGGAAAAAACTGATCTTAACCAACAACTTCGAGCACTCAGTCAGCGTAAAGACTCCTTTGAGGCTAACTTTTCCAACCTTTCATCAGGCCTAGACAAAGAGGAGTTATTTAATAAAAAAGAGGTTAAAACTAACTTTCAAAATGACTTGGTTGACATGTTTTCGCCGATCATCAATGAACTCAAAGGGATGACCGAAAAACCACGTCGAATAGAAGCTCTCCACCATGATTTGGCTGATTATCAATTTAAATTGGCACAGATTCATTTGGCAATCAATAACATCGAACAGTTAAACCGTCATAATACCACTCAATCTTTGGATGAAAATATTTCTAATATTGCTGATTTCTGGCAGCAGAAACAACAAGAATACACATCCCTCAATGAGGCAACACAACGTAAAATAGATATGGAGCTGGCCAGTGAGGTTTCCATCGGTGAGAGGATGGGTCAATCGCTAAAATCCTTCTTCCATGAACGTGGTCGTCACCTCTTTCTGGCTATTTTAGCATTCATCCTAATCTACATGTTGTTCCAATTCTTTCAACGTTTGTTTCACAAACACAACCCATTACGTCATAACGAAAAGTATATGGTCTGGGCTAATTTAGCCGATCTTTTGTTTAGTGTGATGACGTTTGTTGCCGCTATCGGCGCGATGCTGATCGTGCTCTATCTTTCTGGTGACTGGCTAATCCTCAGTATTATTGCGCTAATTTTTGTCGGTTTAGCTTGGGCTGCACGCAACGGACTTCCGCAATACATGGAGCAAATGAAGCTACTACTGAATTTTGGTTCTGTGCGTCAAGATGAATTGATTATGCATGATGGTATCCCTTGGAAAGTGGAGTCTATTGGTGTCTATAGCTATTTCGTTAATCCTTTACTCACAGGTGGTCGCATGCGTCTACCTATCCAAGATCTAATCAGCATGCGCTCTCGCCCCTGTGATAAGCGAGAACCTTGGTTCCCATGCAAGGAAGGGGATTATATTCTGATAAATGGCAAGCAATGGCGACAAATTGCTTTGTTAACCCCCCTAGAAGTTCAATTTCATTGGTACGATATGATTGAAAGAATGCCCATGCAACAGTTTATCGGCCAACGTTTGTTCAATATTTCAAACACACCTTTTTGGGCTGGTGGTTCATTTAATATCGCTTACCAACATCGTCATGGCGCACTTGAGGAAATTACCAAACAACTTTGTGATTTTGTTGAAGCCTACGCCAAAGAAAAACCATACGCTGAGCATTTGCTGTACACTTGGGTTGAATTTGGTCAGTGCACAGATAACTCCCTAGAGTTTATGGTTTGGTTGCAATTATCGTCTGAAGCCGCCGATAAATATGACAGAGTCTTATTGGACATCAATCAAGTCACCTTAGATGCTGCAAACCACTATCAATGGGAAGTTTTACGTTTTCAGCCTATTGATGTGCATATGGCTAAGCCCAATAATTTCATCCCTACTGCGATTGAGACAGGTGCCATAGAATAGACTTTTTAAACAAATAATGATGGGTGCATGATGAAAAAAAACAGTACGATATCATTTATTGGCACAGGTAGCATGGGTCGCCCTATGATTTTTAAACTATTGGATCAAGGCTATCCTGTGAGCGTGTATGATAAATACAAAGCAACATCGAATACAGTGATTGACGCTGGTGCGATCTGGAAAGAGAGCTCGAAATTAGTGGCTGAAGGTGCTGATATTGTATTCACATGCCTACCATTACCCGGTCATGTCTTAGAAAACATGTTGGGGGAAGATGGTGCGCTTGCAGGCATGAAAAAAGGTGCAACTTGGATTGACTGTTCCACGACAGATTATCACAACACAAAACGCATCGCCGATATTGCCGCGCAAAAAGGCATTTTTAGTTTAGAAGCGCCCGTCAGTAATTTATCTCATATGGGCGTTGATTTTGGAAATGTCAGCTTTTATGTCGGTGAAATTGGCATGGGTCAAACCGTTAAATTATTAACCAATATCCTTTTCTATAGTGCCATGATTGCGTGGGGAGAAGTGCTTGTTCTTGCTAGAACCCATCATATTCCATTGCACTTTATGTGGGACTATACAAAAAAATCGCAAGGAAACTATTTTGTCACAGAACAAATGACACCCTTTTTTTTGACGGTAGCTATGACAGTTCCTCTACTTTAGAAATAACCGTGAAAAACACCGCTCTCACCGTCGATTTAGCAAAAGAACTCAATACACCTCTGGCGATAGGAAAAATCGTCGAGCAACGCTATCGACAAGCAGATGAAAGGTATAAATGCCAAGACAATCATGGCATCGTCATTAAATTAACGGAAGAAGACAACAACATGGATTTGAGAGTAGATGGATTTGTTGTACCATCCAAATATGGTTCAACTACAGGAATCGTATCAAACTGGGTAGAAACATGGGGTTGACGCAAGAACTGTTAAACGAAGTTGTCAGATGGAATTGCGGTCCCAGCTGGGTTGCTGATCATGAAGACTCATTTCAAGTTGAAAAGAATGTATTGAAGAAAATGGCTACAATTGAAGCGGCATGTCCAAAACTTCACTTACCATTTACCCGCAGTGTTCTTGCTCTCTGAGAAAACGAGGATATATATGATTGCGCTGCAACAAAGAGGCTATGCGAGCATTGATGGCTGTGATCTTTCCGAAAAAATGATTGAGAAGGATAACAAAGCGAGGCTTACAGTGCTCTCATCGGCAATATTGACCTCAATGACATGCCTATCATTAAAAATAATCAATACGATGTGACCATTAGTTGTGGCGTTTTTACAGGTGGTCATGTCCCACCCACTTCCTTGGAAGAGTTGATTCGGGTCACCAAGCAAGAGGGACTCATTATTTTAAGCACGTGAAAAAGCTATTACCAAGAGACCGACTTTCAAATCACCTGTGACCGTTTGGAAGAAGGAAAGTTCAATGTTTTAAGTCAGGTCATCGGCCCCTATATCGCTGAAGAAGATACGTACTACTGGGCGTTTCAAGTTTGTTGATCACCTATCAATGGAGCATGATGATATGAGAAACACTTTACCGATTATCTCTTTAGCTAGAGCCTATCCGAAAAGCATAACATACTGATATTTAACAGAAGCATGTTATAATTTAAGTCATGAATAGCCAACTTTCACCTGTAATCTTCCAAAGATCCCTTTTTCACTCTGCTCAAGAGAGTAAATTTAGGCTCTGTTGACATTTGGACAGTGAGCTTGAGGTATTAATTTGTTTAGACTTCACCTTTGTGAGGTTTTTTGCATGTGTAATACAAGGCTTATTGATGATCAATGGGATAAATTTTGGATTTTTTTACAAGGACAAACAGGCATTTATCGCATTTCAGAAGAATCATCTCGCGATTTTGTAGATGCCGTATTGTGGATGCTTCGTAGTGGCGCGCAATGGAGGCTTTTGCTAAATGAACAAGGGAAGTGGAACACTATATATAAACGTTTTGTTCGCTGGGGGAAAACCACTCGACTTCATTCTTACAGCAGGTCAAAAATCCGATGTAAATCAGGCTTATGTTCAACGTGAATATGACAAAAACATGTACAAAGAACGACATTTAATTGAGTGCCTTATCGGCAAAATAAAACAGTTCCGAAGGGTCTTTTCACGCTTTGATAAGTACGCTAAAAACTATATGTATTTTATCCGTTTTGCAGCT
>JAUZRG010000005.1 GCA_030950585.1 Mariprofundaceae bacterium
CAATCACTTATCCGAGTCTAACCCTGTAAGTACAGCGGTTTACTTGCTATGCAGCATTCTTCACATGACACTGTCATTGATCTTGTCACACATGTGATCACTTTCTGGCACTCCACCTGTTAATTATCCCACAAATATTACCATGGACTGAAAGTTGCCAAGATTGCTTAAGTCCAAATCTACTGGATTTAAGTTCAAGTATTTTAAGGGTAAAATAATAATGCATATTAATGTTGGAAACATGTTTTTTGGCACAAGCGAAGAAGATATTACCGAAGCTTTCTCTAAATTCGGCACGGTTGCGAGTGTAAGGTTGATGACGAATAGTGAAGGTCAAAGCCGTGGTTTTGGATTTATCGAGATGCCTGATGACCACCAAGGAAGAACAGCCATTCGGTGTCTTAACGGCTATGAATTCGCTGGCCGCAAGCTGCGCGTGAACGAGATCGATGCAAGTGAGATGCCTTCTTAGAGGAAATCTAAAAATCGAGGACAGTGTGCTCATGATTTAAGATCATGAAAGCATCACATTTACCACACTGTCCAAATAGCTTGGGTGTGACTTGTCGGCACTCAGTCAATTTGCTGGAAGGTTGCGTAAGCGATTGAGAGAAGATGACACTTTATGCAAAAGGTATGAGAAGGTTTTAGATGGGTTGAAAGGGTTTGAAACACCTATTTGTCAAACGTAACTTCCTTTTCTATTTATGAAAAATTTCTTGAGTTTAAAGCTGTAATCGAAGATTATCTCAGTGTTTAAGTAAAACTAATACTGAGTATAAACAAGAACTAGATTCTTTCTGAATCCTGAAATTTCGAAGTTTTAAAAAGTTCAAACTATGGATGGTTGAAGCATAATAGGAGGATATGATGAAAAGCATAATACTATGTAGAGTTGGTTGGATGGCTAAGTATGATGGAAGTGAAAATATATATCGCGGAAATATGCAATGGTCAGAAGAAGGTGCTGGAGAACTATGGAATTTCAAGTCTGGAGAGGACTCTATAGTTAGAGGATTTGTAATGCTTACAGCTAAAAACAAGAAAGGAGACCTAACAGGTACTATTAACATTGATAATATTGGAGCATTAGCCTCAGATGCTTCATCAGAAGGTAATACTATTATTTTTTATGCTCCTAACCCATCAAATGAAAAAAGTTATGTTGTTGGATGGTATGAAAATGCAAAAGTGTACAGAACATGGGTGGTAGATGCAGGAAAGAAAAACATATATAGAAATAAGACAGAATATAGTTTTGAAGTGAATAAGTGGGATACTTTTCTTATTCTAGAAAATAAAAGAAATATAGAAGTAATCAATGCTCAATATGCACAGGCTAATGAAATAAAGGGAAGTTACCCTGGACAAAACTGCGTGTTTTTTGGAAGTAATAATATAAGGTATGTGAATGAGATATATGACAAAATAAAGTTTAAAAAAAATACAGAGAATGTTGAATCTCCTGATAACTTTGATGATCCAAGTGAATTTTTTCATACAAATGAAGGTAAACTTCGGCTAAAAACACATAAAAAAAGAGAAAGGTCTGTCAAGCTTGTTAAAAGATTTAAGGATGATTTAGATTCATTTGATTGTATTATTTGTGGCTTTAATTTTGAGGATGTCTATGGAAAAATAGGTAAGTTATTCATTGAAGCGCACCATATAAAGCCGATTAAAGATATGAAAGAAAACACTGAGGTTACAATAAGTGACTTGATTCCTGTGTGCTCAAATTGCCATCGAATGCTACATAGGAAAGCATCTCCTGAAAACTGGGAATTATTAAAAAACATTATTTGAATTAACTAACGAATTGATGAGATTTCCCATCAAAACGGCGTAGGCACTTCAAACACCATATTTTCACGAGTCACTGGGTGACTAAAGCTAATACGCTGTGCAGATAATTCAGGGGACAAGATAATTTCAAGATAATTCGGGGGACACAATACTTAATTATCTTCATTTAGCTTTGGGCAAGGCTTCTTCTTGCCTAATTCTCGACCCACGATGGCTGACATCTTCGTCACAAAATCATCTGCTCCGAGTGGTCTACCCGTTCTTTCATGCATGCGAACATCATCAAACAATGCTTGATCACCACTTGCCAACAGTTCAGCCCAGTTGCTAATCCTATCTAGCATCGGCTTAACCTTGACCAAGTGGTCATCCTTTCCTGAAAGATGTGCTCTTGCGCTACTCCAACGATAATCCTCAGCGCGTTTTACCAACTTTGCTCGAACAGGATTCAACTCAACATATCGACATGCCGCCTGTAGATAGGCTTCATCCATTGGAAACGAGGCAAAGCGACCTTGCCATAGGTAACCCTTCCAATCTTTTTTAAAATTAATATGACGGGTATATCGCCTGTGCGCTTCGCCAATACCGCGAGCCAAGCTTTCTTTGCTTTTGGGAACAACAATTAAGTGAACGTGATTTGGCATCAAGCAATATGACCACACCTCAATACCAGTAGAGTCACACCACTCACGCATCAAGCCTAGATAAAGCTTATAATCCTCATCATCAAAGAATGTTTGCATCCTGCGCACACCGCGTTGGGTGATGTGGTGGGGGATTGTCGGAATGACGACGCGTGCTATTCTTGCCATGACTAAACCATGAAACTAAACAGCTCATTCGTCAATAATTAAGTATTGTGTCCCCGAAACTAAAAGGCGCAAATAAGGTCACGGCAGCATTTGTAAATGATTCTGGCTAGAATGCGGCCGATATGAATGATCCACTGCTAACCCGTATGCCTGTTGCCGCTGAGCCCCATGAACTTCCTGCCAGATTCCCGAGTCCTTTTGCCTATTCTCCTCATCCCTTGGCTGAGCAGGCCGCCCAGATGCTTCAGCAACGCTTGAAAACAGAGCGGCTGGAGGATGGGCGCAGTCTGCTCACCGCCAATAGTGGCAAAATGTTTGGTGTGTTGGTGGTGAAGGATAGCGATGGAGAACTTGGTTTTCTCAGTGCCTTTTCTGGTATGATGAGTGGTCATTGGGATCTTCCCGGTTTTGTGCCACCGCTGTGTGATCAAGTGTTTCTTAATCAATTTTATCCAGAGGGTGCTGAGGTGTTGGCGCAATTCACGCAACAGCTGAAGAAGCTGGAGCAGGATCCACAACGCTTGGCATTGAGCCAAGCGGTATCAGCGGTAGAGCAGCAACGTCATCTGGCCATATTGACCATGAAAGCCCAGCATAAAGAGGCCAAGAAACAACGCCAGCTGAAACGTGAGGCTTTACAGTTGCTTGATGATCCTGAACTGCAACAACGCACGATGGCCGTATTGGCAAGCACCAGTAAACGTCATGATCGTGAAGCAACGGACATCAAGCGAGCTTGGCGGAATAAGCTGAGACATGTGAAGCAACATGTTGATAGCTATGAGCAACAAATGAAGCAGGTCAAAGACCAACGCAGTGAAAAATCGCGTCAGCTTGTCAGGCTGGTATTTAAAGCGTATCAATTGCACAATTTTCTGGGTGAGCGCAAGCCGATGGGTGACTTTTTCCTTGATGGGCTTCCTCCCAGTGGTAGTGGCGATTGTGCTGCCCCAAAAATGATTCACTACGCCTCGATCCATCAGCTTCAGCCTATCGCTCTGGCAGAGTTCTGGTGGGGTGAGTCGCCATCAACAGGTATCCGACATCATGGTCATTATTATCCCTCTTGCCGTGGTAAATGTCGTCCGATTCTACCCTTTATGCTGGGTGGGCTTGAGGTGGATCCAGAACCCATTTACATTGAACAAGTCGCTGAAGATGAACCCAAATTGGTTTATGAAGATGAGCACATGTTGCTGATTAATAAGCCAGCTGGCTTGTTGTCGGTGCCGGGAAATGTATCAGAGGACTCAGTGTTCAACCGATTGTTGAAGCGTTATCCCGATTGTCCCGAGTTGAGGTTGGTGCATCGGCTCGACATGTCCACATCGGGGCTGATCTTGGTGGCAAAAAATTTACGCATCAACAAATTGCTGCAAAAGCAGTTTATGGATCGCACTGTGGAAAAGCGTTACGAAGCTTTGCTGGATGGCTTGTTGCCCCCCATGCCAGAACAAGGTGAAGTTAATCTGCCCATGCGGGGTGATTTGGATGATCGTCCACGTCAGATGGTCTGCCATGAACATGGTAAGCCGTCTCGAACCTATTGGCAACGACTTGGCTCAGAGAATGGTTTTACCCGTGTATTTTTCTACCCACAGACGGGTCGCACCCATCAACTTCGTATACATGCTTCCCACCGAGATGGACTCAACATACCCATCGTTGGCGATGACCTTTACGGTCGGATAGCAGAACGAATGATGCTCCACGCACAACGCCTGTGCTTCTTGCATCCACTCAGCCGTGAACCCATGACCTTTGAAGCGCCGACACCGTTTTGAATGTAAAAAGAAATCGGGGACAGTTTACTTATTTTATACCAGAAAAGACTAAACTGTCCCCGATTTAAAAGCCCATCATTATAAGACATATAAAAATATCGTTATATAATGGATGAGGCTTCCAGCCAGCACAAATAGGTGCCAAACAGTATGGTAGCAGGGTTTCTTTTTACCGAGCACATAAAAAATGATGCCCACAGTGTAAAAAAGACCACCAGACAACAACCACAGAAAACCGTCAACGGATAATGCGTCCATTAATGGTCTGATTGCTGTTAAACCTATCCATCCCATGATCAGATAAATCATGATAGGTATGATTCTGCGCTTTTTCTTGGCAAATAGATCCAGTGAAATGCCTAATAAAGCAAGTCCCCAAACAACACCGAAGATAACCCAGCCCCATGTGCCACGAAGTGTCACCAGAGCGAAGGGCATGTAGGTGCCGGCAATCAATAAATAAATCGCAATGTGATCAAGTTTTTGAAAGATTAATTTTTTGTTTCCTGAGAGACCGTGATAAAGCGTGGAAAAAAAATAGAGTAAAAAAAGGCAAACACCATAAATACTAAAACTCACAATTTTCCATGCATCGCCTTGTTGCGAAGCCAAAACAACAAGCACCACCATGCCAGCCAAAGCGGCTATAGCACCGATCAAATGCGTCAGACTATTGAGCTTTTCCCATTTATCCATTTGTTTTTTGATTTTGTGTTTCTCCACGCAGTTACAGTTATTTTATTAAAGACAAAGAAATCGGGGACAGTTTACTCTTTACCCGAAAAGAGTAAACTGTCCCCGATTTAATATCGAATTTTATATTTAATCACCTAAGCTATTCTTGAGAACTCCAATGACAAGCAAGTGCTTCCGCTTGTTGCATCACCAGTTCAATCGCTTCTTTTTGTTTATCAGGTGGATACTTCCATCGCTTCAGGGATCTTCTGACAAGGTTGCGAAGTTTTGCGCGCACACTGTCACGCACTTGCCAATCGACAGTGGTGCTCTTGCGCAACTTTACCGTCACCTCTTTGGCTAATTCGCGCAGGTTTAAATCACCCAGTTCACGCACTGCCGATTCGTTTTGAATCAGGGCGCGATAAAAGGCA
>JAUZRG010000050.1 GCA_030950585.1 Mariprofundaceae bacterium
TTCCCACGACAATACATAGCGTGTATGCCAATCCATCACCGCAGTTAGGTAAACAAATCCTGAGCCCAAACGAATGTATGTGATGTCCGTACACCAGACTTGGTTAGGAGCAGTAATCTCCATATCTTTCAACAGGTAAGGATACTTTACATGCTGCTTGTTAGCCTTGCTGGTATACGGTTTAGGCGCAATGGACTGAATGTTCAACAGTCGCATGAGACGCTGTACAAGCTTCCTACTGACGGTATGCCCCTGATCCTTCAGCCAGCGTTTAATCTTGCGTGATCCATAAAAGGAATCACATGTGTATCCTCATCAATTAAGCGCAGTATCTGCTGATTACGCTCACTTTCACCTTACTCAGGTTGAGGGCGATAGTAGCTAGAACGGTGCAAGTTTCAACATCTCACATTGACGTGAAAGCGTTAGCTTTTTGTGGGTCGAATCAATGGCTTATCGTTTGTCCGCTAAGCTCATGTCATCGACCCTGAGAGCTTTTTTAACCAGTCTACTTCGACCTGTAACTGCCCTACTTTTTTGTACAAACGGTCACATTCATCAACGTGCGGCTGCTCGCTGTTGTCTACTTTCTTACTGAATACATCAACTGCGCCATCAAGCAATTGCTTCTTCCACTTGTTGATTTGAGTGCTATGAACACCATATTCCGATGATAGCTCAGACACTATTTTTTGCCCTTTGATTGCCTCTATCGCAATACGAGACTTCTCTTGTTTGTTGTACTGTTTCCGTGCCATAAATATCTCCATTTTAACCTGAGAAATTATATCCTAAATTTGTCTTAAAACACTGTTGCATTTATGGGGTCCAGTATATAACGTGTCTTGGCTGCTGATCGCACCATTTATCGGGAGTCCATTGTTTTCTCTACCCTCAGACCGCCCTATCTTAACAGACTAAAATATTGCATGCTTTCGGATCGATCACACCCAAGATAAAAAGGAACGATAGACATGGATCAAGAAAGCACTTCAAGACTCACGAATTACCCTTTTAAATTCACAGGCTCTGGAGGAGAGTTTTTTAAAATTTGGATTGTGAATGTTTTACTCACGGTTCTGACACTGGGCATCTACTCCGCATGGGCAAAAGTACGCACCAACCGTTACTTTTATGGTAACACTATGCTCAACGATGCTTCTTTTGAATACTTAGCCAGCCCAATAGCGATTTTAAAAGGTCGATTGTTGGCTCTGGGTCTTTTTATCATTTACAGCGTTGTTTCCAACTTATCACCAATCGCTGGCATGGTTGTCTTTTTACTGTTCTTCGCGGCCACACCTTATATCATTGTTAAAGCCATTTCGTTTCAACATCGCATGTCTGCTTATCGCAACATTCGCTTTGATTTTACAGGATTTTATAAAGAAGCTGCGATGGTAAACCTTGTTTGGCCCCTGTTAGGGGTACTCACACTTGGGTTACTTTACCCACTCGCTCACCAGCGTTTTGTTAGCTTTTACGTTAAAAATAGTACATATGGCAAAGCAAGCTTTGATAACAATGCACTCACCAGCTCCTTTTACAATTTATACCTCATATTGCTGGCTATGACCGTTGGTTTAGTCCTTGCGGTATTTGCAATACCTTTTCTCTTTTTAGATGGTGTTAATATTTTCGATTTCAATAACTTCAGACACCTTGATCGGTCAATAGGAATCATCCTCGTGGGTCTTGGCTCAATCTCCTATATTGCCCTTTATTTGATCATATTTGCTTTTTTTAAGTCAAAAGTTGTGAACTTAATCATGAGTACCACCACCTTAGGCGATAACTTTCACTTTACCTCCACCTTATCACTTGGAAAAATGACATGGTTATTATCTGTGAACGCACTTGCCATCATCTGCACAGCTGGTCTTGCTTACCCTTGGGCAAAAGTTCGTCTAGCCCAGTACCGTGCTGATCAAACCCAATGTGTTAGCACTGCATCCCTCGATGACTTTGTGGGTGACAACATCCAAACGTCCAATGCTATTGGAGAAGAAATCGGTGAAATGTTTGATATAGGTGCAGGCCTTTAATGCCATCTATTACTGGGTTTTACTACCCCTCAGGATCATCCAAAAAACATGAAGCTATCATGCGCTATGATGATGGCTTATGCCGCCTTTATGTCGATGAGGAAGAGGTTGTATGCGCACAGCTGGATGATATCCACATTAGTGAACGCTTGGGTCAGATGCCTCGTCAATTGCGCTTTAGCGATGGTGAAATGTTTGAAACCACTGACAATGCACCTATCGACGACATCCTGAAGTCTGACAAACCCCAAGCTTTTGCGGCTCTATTGCATCGCTTGGAAAGCAAGAGCATCTATATCTTTCCCCTATTCTTCGCTGCTGCATTTATTCTATGGGGAAGTTATACATGGGGATTACCCAAAATAGTGCATATCGTGACCTATGCCATACCCGCATCACAACTCAGTCATATTGGTGATGAAACATTGGTCATGCTGGATAAAATCATTTTAGACCCCTCCGAGCTTGACCAAAAAACACAAGATAAAATTCAAATCCGTTTTCAGAAGCTGACTGCTGAACTCGGCTCTGGTTTTGATTATCAACTTTTATTTAGGCGAATACCCGATAATCTACCCAATGCCTTTGCCTTACCCAATGGCACCATCATCATGATGGATGGTCTGGTTGACTTGGCAGAGAATCCTTGGGAAGTCGATAGTGTCTTGCTGCATGAGTTGGCTCATGTTGAAGAACGGCATAGTCTGCAAATGGTCTTGCGCAACACGGCTATCCCCTTATTTATTTCATTGATGCTTGGTGATGCAGTGTCCACAGGCAATGCCATTGCATCCTTACCCGTGTTGTTTCTTGAGAATAACTATTCACAAAAATTTGAACAATCTTCTGATGATTATGCCAGTGACTATATGCTAAGACATCATGTAGATACCATTCACTTTAGCAATATGCTGCACAAGCTAGAGCTGGCTTACCTTGAGGAAGAAGAACAAAAAAAGAAAGATGACGACTCTATTTGGGATTATTTTTCCACACACCCAAAAATCGAAGATCGCATTCAACGCATCAAAGAAAACATCATACGTCACCCACAATCATAACATTTTAATCAGACACGCGCAGCCAAGCCTGTCATCACCTTGGCTATCAAGCGCATGGCCATTTTGGCGGGTTTGGGTAGTTCTGCTGCACCCAAATCTTCGGCTAGATGAGCATGACCAAGTTCGTCTTCTTTCATTTGCGTCATAATCGCACGTGAGGCTTTATCTTCGGGTGATAAACGGTTCAAATGACCATCCAAGTGACGCACTACTTGATGTTCGGTCTCCGCTAAGAAGCCAAGGTTCCATTTATCGCCAGCCACACCCGCACCGACCCCTATTGCTAACGATCCTGCATACCACAAGGGGTCTAACTTTGATGGTTTCGCATCCAATTCATCAAGCCGTTGCCGACACCAGTTCAAGTGATCGGCCTCTTCAATAGAGGCTTGTTTTAACTGCTCTCGAATTTCAGGTTGACGCGCTGTAAGAGCTTGGCCTTGATACAAAGCTTGGGCTGCCATCTCACCAGCATGATTCACACGCATCATCGCCGCAGACGATGCTTGCGCCGCCTCACTTAAAGGTTGACCCACTTCAGAAGCCAAAGCTTCAGCTGGGTAAGGACGACTTTTTTGCTGTTCACAAAAAACATTGTTCAAAGCAAAGTCAACATGGGCGATCACACGATCAGCAAGGGTATAACGACGAAATGTAGGCATGGACGACATGCTAAGAACAGAAAGCCGAATATCAATCAACAAAAACACACAAGATGACAGTCAATCACGAAGAAGTTGCTTATATTGCAACCCTGCAAAGCAATAAAAGAAACTTCCTCATAGGTATAAAAAACACCCTTTATCGTTTCAAAACAAAAAGTCAACCTTGTTCTTGTTAACCTGACAAAAACATTCATATTGATCAAAAAACGTATATTTACCATACTATTATTAACATTTAACACGAATATGAAAAATATCTAAGTCATTAATTTAATGAATAAAACATTAGTTATCCACAGCCTTATAAAAAGAATTCTATTAGAAACATTAAAAAGTCTTATAAATATTAGAAAAATCTCTTTTTAACCCACAATGCCTAAAAATTAGGCATAATCATGAAAGCTAAAAAAATCAACGACTTATGACCTATATCAATCATTTGAATTTTATTTTTAAAAACACCCTTTAAAGCAAAATAATGACTTGATTTGTCTTTCCATACGCCAATACTTAAAAACATAAAAATAGAATTCACATCTTGCTGGAGTTCGTATGTCCTCTCAATTTGATCAAATAGAACAAGAAATAGAAAACTTAAAAAACACAGTCAACGACAAAACACAATACATACAAATACAACTGTCTCAGCTCAAGCAAGCACATGCGCACCAGCAACAAGATAAACAAAGCCTCAAAGAGCAATGTGAACACTTACAAGATCTGTTACAGAGTTCCATCACGACACCACCCTTTCAAACTAAACAAGAAGAACCGACCACAATCCAACAACACAAAATGCCGCAAATACCACAAACCCCACCCGAAAAGATGCCTACCCCATCTAAAAAGACACCTATCACCCCACCTAAAGCAACCACCATTAACCACGCTGCTCCAACACCAGAGAGCATCAGCCCAAAACCGTTGGAATCCTATCTATCCATATTACTCAATATCTTCGCACCACTGTCGCAAGTCATCAGCAAAGTATCCATTTTCGCCCACATCTATGAACAGTTATATGGCATCTTCAAACACTATCAAAAACAAGAAAAAACAACGGTATTTTTCATGGTTGTGGCTGGCCTTATCTTGGTGGTCACAGGCTTTGCTTATTTACTACAAATGAATTTCACCAAGCTAAGCATTGAATGGAAAATCACTTGTGGTTTTATCACCGCTGCCACGGTGACTGCCTTAGGCATATGGCTATATCAACGCCGAAACGACATGCAAGATTATGCTGCTGCTTTAATTGGCTTGGGATTAGTACTGGCTTATGTTTGTGCATATTTCATGGGAACCACATTTAATTTGGTTCATGACAGTGTGTCTTTTGCTGTTTTGGCTTTTTTAACATTATTTGCCTATGTTCTAGCCTTATTTTTCAACACCCGCATTGTTGCCTTAGTCTCGTTAATCGGTGGTGCTTGCTTACCGCTACTAGGCGAAAGTCAGGGATGGCTCATCCTGAGTTACTCTGGCTACTTGGTGTTTCTCAACATCTCATCATTGCACTTATCACATAAAATTCGTTGGACAACACTCAGCTATATAGCCTTTGGCTTGAGTGCCGTCATGCTTGAATATCAATTTAGCCACGGTCTAAAAGCAGCCACCAATATCGAGATGCTTTGGCTAGCCTTCACCTTTCATGCTTTTTACTATCTATATCTGTTATATAGCTACAACTTACTCAACACCGCAGCAAAAGCCAAAGGCATGTTACTCATCACAAGCAACATGGCTCTTTTTATCGTACTTATGACGCAATTATTAGAAGCCAGTATGCTCAGTTTCTTTTTAATCGCCAATGCCATTTGTCTTTCCTTTATTTTTATCAAACAAATACAACAGCAAAACAACACACGAGCCAGCCTATTGCTCTTACAAGCTGGGCTATTTTTAGCACTTGCCATTTTAAACTGGATTGATGCCTCACTGATGGGCGTATTATGGGGAGCAGAAGGGCTACTATTGCTTTACATGGGATTCTATTTCAACACCAAAAGCATACGTTATGAAGCCTATATTCTTTTATTCATTGCTTTAAGCCAAGCCGCTTGGCAGAGCCAATTTTTATTCACTGTTTCCAGCTGGAGCGCATCAAATGCATGGGTTTATGGTATCGTACTATTGAGTATTGGTATCGTGATGCAAGCGATACGGATTCTGTTGCAGCACTATAGAAAACAACTTTTCAATCAAGAAAGAAAGCTCAGTAACTTCATCGCTGAAGCCACTTCAGTTTGGATCATCGTGGCAACACTTATTAGCACAGAAATCATTCATGAAAACTATTATTTATGGAGCATCATTCCACTCATCCTCTTCTTACTCGAACGCAGTGCGCGCTTAAAGCTCGCCTTCACAGAAAACATAGCTTGCTTGCTTTATCTATTGCCACTGCTGCAAATTTTTAGTTCTGGCTCAAACGCGGGAAGCTTTATGTTTTCCGATATGCCCTGGAATGGCCAGCTGGCTTACCTAGAAGCCATCACTTTATTATGGATCATCTCCACCTTTTACCTAAAACGCTACCCCCAAAGCTCATGGGTGAAATGGGCAAAGCCTATGCTCACCTGCTTTTACCTGCTCCTACCCATCATCTTATTACCCAAAGCATACCGCCTCATGCCTTTGTGGTTCCCTGCTATTGTATGGATTTCAGCAATTTCCGTCTTTGCCTTACATCGCTGGAGAAAAGATGATGTTTTTTATCGTGAACAAGTGTTCCTTACCATCATCGCTATCGCCTTTAGTTTGCACCTAAGTATTTTCAATGGCCAAGCCAGCTTGATACATCTCATCATTGCCTATGCGGCTGGGCTGTGCTACTTTTTCATCATACTGTCTTCAACGGGCAGTCTCTTTCAACGCTATAACACACAAGGTTACCAAGTCTTACGCAGCACAGCTTTTTATTATGCTGTTGGCGGCTGTTTTTTGTTAAGCATACAACTTTTTTCATCTTTCTTAATCGCCTTATTCACGCTGCAATGTTTTGCCGCTTACATTATTTGGCAGCACCCTGTCTTTCAACCCTTACGCACTCATCTTACGCTTTGGTATTTGAGTGTATTAGCGATTCCTGTCTTGATGCTATTCACCACCCTTATCGGCCAGCAAAGAGACTATTTAATCGTCTTGTGGTTATCCGTCGCTATATCACTTGTGTTCACCCACATCAAACGACCTCATTTCAAGGTATTACACCACCTTGAAAATAGCCATATTGGTCAACTCTTATTCTCACATAGCTGCCTCTTTGCCATCTACAGCATCACCTCTCTTCTTTGGTTTGAAAATAATTTTCAAGTCATATGGTCGATTCTCATGGTCACCCATGCCACCGTCATGCTCTTTGAAAGCTTATGGCCACGTTACGCTTGTTTATTGCGAGCAAGCATTGCCTTGTATGCGATCACAGCCATCAAAATCATTATCTATGACTTGCATGATTTTAGCATGACTGAAAAAGTCATCGCCTTTATCATCATTGGCAGTATTCTTCTGTTTTCTGCGTATTGGTTTCAACGCTTAAAAAACCATTTAACGCAAAGGATCACGACTTGAAATACACATGTGAAACACAGAACACCGCATTGGTTGTCGATGCCTTGGCAGAAAAATCGACCCTCTCTAAAGGTCAGATCAAAGATGCCATGAACAAAGGCGCTGTTTGGATTCAAAAAGGCAAAAAGCAACGTCGCTTACGCCGTGCCAAAGCCACTTTCAAAAAAGGTGAGAAACTTCACCTTTACCACGACCCGCAATTGCTATCATGCAAGGTTGAGGCTCCTATCTTATTGGAAGACCTTGGCACTTATAGTGTCTGGCAAAAACCCGCAGGTCTTTTATCCCAAGGCACCAAGTATGGAGACCATTACTCTCTACTTCGCCAAGTGGAGCTTGCTTTTCAACCAGCAAGAAAGGTTTTTTTAATTCATCGCCTTGACCGTGAAGCCTCTGGCCTGATGCTCATTGCACACCAACCTCATATTGCCGCACAACTCAGCGCGTATTTTCAAGACAATAGCATTGAAAAGCGTTACCGCATTCAAGTACGTGGCCAAGCCCCAAAACAAGGTTGTTTTGATGACTTATTGGATGATAAAACAGCCAAAACAAGCTTCACTTACATGCAGTATGATCAAGAAGAAAACGTATCAATGGTGGATGTTTTATTGCATGGCGGTCGTCACCATCAAATTCGTCGTCACTTTGATATGCATGACCTTCCTGTCATGGGTGACCCCCGTTATGGGAAAAACAATAAAAATACAGTAGGACTAGCTTTGTGTGCTTATCACTTGGCTTTTGTATGCCCACAAAGCCAACAAAAACGTGTCTTTTGCATGCCCACACCTTTCTAAAACCAAGGAGACTTCATCATGAAAAAAATATATACCTTAAGCAAAACATCCTTGTATCAAGGTTTTTTCAAATTAGATCACTACCATGTTTGCCACGACACCTTTGCAGGCGGACAACTACAGGTGCAACGCGAACACCTTGAACGTGGTGATGCCGCTGCCATTGTTTTATTTGATAAAGCGCGTGATGAAGTCTTACTTTTAGAACAGTTTCGCATTGGCCCCGCCGTACGCCAAGAACCAGCATGGTTGATTGAAGTGGTTGCAGGCATGATCGATCAAGGTGAAACAGCTCAGCAAGCGGCCAGACGTGAGGCCATTGAAGAGGTGGGGTATGAACCAACAGAGATCAAACACTTAGGATGTTACTACACCACCCCCGGTGGCTCTTCTGAAAAACTCGATTTATTCCTTGGTCTCGTCGATCGTGCCAAACCTGTGCATGCAGGTGGTGGTATGCTTGCTGAAGGGGAAGATATCCGTCATTTTTGGTTATCGCGCACAGAAACCATGTTATGGGTACAACAAGGAAAAATAAATTCAGGTGGCCCTATGTTGGCTTTGCTTCTGGCCTTTGGCTCAACAGGTTTGGCGTATCAAATTGATTAAGGGGAGGTTTTTTTGAAAAAATATGGACTAAGGTTCCCCCCCTGCAAAGCTTAATCGCTTTGCTTAATCACATTGAAACGACTCAAACACCTCTAAAGCGCATCAGTTCGTACTAAAATTAGATCATCATCTAAATTAACATAATAAACTCGTCGTCTGATGATATGAAATATAAGTATTCTTAGAAATTCAATATGCGTTTAACTAAAGTACCCACATTAGAGCCTAAATGATCAATAATTTTAACTATGTCGTTCTCAAATTCTTGTTCTTGTTTCAAGGCTCTTCTCACATTTTCTTCAGAGATAATTATCTTGTTAAACTTACCTTTCTTCTTATTATAACCACCACGAGTTTTTAGCAAATTTGAAAGCTCTTTATCTATAAACCTTCTCTTGGTATTAACCTTCTTATTTTCATATAAATCACTAAATGCATAGTTAGATATATCGGCAATATGTAAAAGTAGCCAAAATTCAAATAAAGGATTCGTTAATATGATCTTGTAATTCTTCTTTTTGCACTGAGGAATAACATCAAGTATGCCCATTTTTCTCTGCTCAACTTTTTCCCTGTCTACAACAACCCACATTTCATCATAACCAGTTTTGAAATCAAAGTTATCTTTAAGAAAAACATCTAAGTTACGAACAACATCCTTGGGCTCACTTGCGTTATCATTTTTAGGAATAACTTTTACTTCAACTAACTCTGAAATATGCTCAGATAGCTCGTCAACTAATGCTTTAAAATATTCTGGTTCTGTATTTCTTCCTTCACAAGATATAATGACTACTCTTTCCGGTTCAAGTTGTTCTTCAAGGTAAGTTAAAGAGTCAAGGTCTTTGTCTTGAAATCCCACTTAGCAGTCCACACTTATTTCATTAAATGTTTTAAATATTGGTATCGCTCCATATCGACCTAATAAATAAGCTTTCTCAATTTTACTGTCATAACGAGCTTTAAATTGATTTAAAGAGAAAATCTTTGAGCTTCCATATTTATTCTTTTCAACGAACCAAATTTCATCCCGCCTAACTAAATCAAGATCTAACAATGTAGACTCATGCGTTGTAATAATTAACTGGGTTTTAGAAACATTCAATTTATAAAATAATTCAAAAAAGTTTTTTGTGAGCTTCGGGTGCAAACTTCTATCAAATTCATCAATTATTATGGTATGATCCTGTGAGAAGATTCCAATTAATGGGATTAGATCAAATAATCTTCTTGTGCCATCTGACTCATCTTTTAAGTCGAACACTTCTTTAAACTCTTTACTATGCAGTAAACCAATTTTTTGAACTTTCAGCTCACCAGTATTATCTTTATATATTGTTAACAACTCGCCATGATTCGTAGTGATGGTCACTTTGGCATTACTGTCAAGAAGGTTACTTTCTATGCCCTTTTTCACTTCATCAGAGAAGTCTTTTAGACTTTTTTCAAAGTCTTCTTCGATAGTCTCGATGTTTATTATCCCTGTATCGAACTCATTAAGATACTTCCTGAAAAGGGTAGATAGTTTATTATTTTCACAAAGGGAAGGTATACCATTATATGTGGAACTAGGATAAATAATTAAAAGTTTCTTTTTAAACCACTGAAAAACATCATTGATTACTTGTGCTTCATCAAGCTCTAAACCTTTACCTGCAATTTCAGATAAAAACAATTGATCAACTTGGTTTTTCATATCATCAATATAAATATTAAACCTATGTTTAACTTGGTCACTTTGTAAGCGTTTACCTAAAGTCACACTTTCACGGCTTCGTTCAAAAATCTTTTCTGGCTTCGCCTTACTAATGCAGTAAAGCCATTCTTCCTCGACTTTTCTAGTAGCGAAAGTCAATTTGAAACCATATGAAAAAAACTCACTGTTAATTTCTAACTCATATTCAAATGAAGTAGGTTTTTTCGCACTTTCTTCATCAAGGCGAAAATATTTCTTATGAGTATTTACACTATCGATACCTTCCAAAATAATTTTTTGCCCATAATCAAGGGCTTTTATTAAGTTTGACTTTCCAGATGCATTTGCACCATAAATCACAGCACTTTTTAACACCTTAGTTTTGTTGAAATCAACTACATGATTAGAATTAACTTCAGTTCTCCCAGCGGTTAAGTCTAATGTACTTTCACTCTGGAATGACGAAAAATTCTCTATTGAAAATCTTTTTAACATAAAATAACAACCTAGGTACTAACTTTTAGAGATAAAGTCGTAATATACACAATTATACTGTAGGAGAATAGTTGAAGCTATAAATAAAAATTATAAACATATTCAATCAGTCAAATTTTCTTCATCACATTGAATAGAGTCAGAAGACCCTAAAGCGCGTCAGCGCGTGCTAAAATAAGATCATCATCCAAACGTAGAAAGTCATCCAGTGCACCCTTACGCTGTATGAGCAACAAATCTTCAAGGCGTGAAAGCTCAGTGCCTTGTGCATACATACGCCTTGCAGCCGACACCCTTAAACAATGCAACCCATCGCCAGCACTGCCTGTTTGACAACCGTAAGCATTGATAAAGTTGCGAAACATATAATACAAGCCTGATGTGCCCAAGGGTCCACCACCACGGTTAGCTGGAAAAAGGGGCGATTCGACTTCGCAATGACCGTAACGTTGCCAACGCCATTGCAAGAAATTTTGCAATGCTGTGGCACATAAAGTTGAAAGACTTTGTTTTTGTAAATACAGCGGACGTGATGCAACATAAACATGATATTTTTTCACATCTTGAACCTTTAAGGCACGAATATCATGCACAGAAAGCAAGGTTTCGATGACCAATAAAAATAAAGCGCGATTGCGTTCAGGGTATTGCTTTCCAAAATGCTCAGGCGTTAAGGCCGCGATGCTTTCAACATCATCAAGGCTTAACAAGTCACCTGCTTCAGAACGTGGCTTAGGAGGAAACTTGACTGAGACAGAGGCAGGAAAGGCTTGCGCATTGCACTTGGCCATAAAACGCAAAGCAGCAATGCTCAAACGCGCCTTAGACCAGTGCCACTGCTGCAACCACAGGCTTAAGGATGCCTCTGTGATCGCAGATAATGGCTCATGCGCATGTATTTTATAGATATCACTATATTGAAACTGTGTTAATAATTGATGATAGACACGGGCTGTATTGGCTGAAAGCTGATGATGAGATGCGGCTGTTTCTGTAGAAGTACAATACAGCGCATGCCCAAAGCAGCTTTCAATATCCATCAGCCCGTCATTCATTTAAGCACACTTTGGCTTTCTTGTTTGCGTCTTTGGCTTTCTTGTTTGTTCTTTTGGCTTTCTTTCTCTTGATGAGGTCGATGGCCGATGTATGACTTCCACCTCTTCCTCTTGACTGACTTTTTTACCTGTGGCGATACCCACCGCTTTTTGCAGTTGTCTCACTTCAGATGCTTTTAAGTCACGCCATGCCCCCCTAGGCATGGTTTCATCCAGCTTGATGGGGCCAAACTTAATGCGAATTAAGCGACGAACTTGATGACCAAGTGCGGCCATCGTGCGTCTAATTTCACGCCAACGACCACGTTTGATATGAATCTTAACCCAACAATGACCTGCTTTTTGAGCTTCAACAATCAAGTCCCAAGGCACACTTTTTTCTTTTTCACCTTTATCATTCTCACCCATATCAATGCCGCCTTCACGCAAGGCTTGCATACTTTCTAGGCTTAATTGACCTGTGATTTTCACTTTGTAAGTACGTATAATACGGTGCTTAGGATGAATCAACGCTTGCGTTAATATTCCATCGCTACTCAACAACAATAAACCTTCACTATCCATATCCAGCCGACCTATCGACTGCACATTCTTAGGCACATCCATATTGTCATAAATCAAGGGTCTTTTCTTGGCATCTTTACGACTACACAGCAAACTTGGTGGCTTATTATACAAAATATAAGTGTGATCTTCCTGCACACTTACAAGTTTATCATCCAACATCACCAAGTCTGTTTCTTCGATCTGCAAACCGGGTGTTGCAAGCTCACCATTGACCTTTACACGACCAGCTTCAATCCATTGATCGGCTTGACGGCGCGAGCCCAAACCACAAGAAGCCAAATATCGATTAATACGTTCACTCATACTTATACCCTATAATTCATTTTTAATGAACGACGAACTTTATCCATCGTGCGGCCAGCCAATACCCGCGCACGTTCATTGCCACTGCGTACAATATCGCGCACATCATCCATATGAATCACAAGGTCAGCACGACGCTGACGAATTGGTTGTAACTCTTCTTCTAAATGCGTTAACAATACTTTCTTACAATCTAAACAACCAATGCTAGCCGAAGTACAGCCATCACGTAATTCTTCACGTTCAACTTCGGTGGAGAATGTTTTATGAAAATCCCACACAGGACATTTTTCAGGTGTACCAGGATCATCACGACGCATACGAGCTGGATCGGTTGGCATGGTTTTCACTTTCTTTTCCGTCACCTTCCACTCTTCGGCCAATTCAATGGTATTGCCATAAGACTTACTCATTTTTTGACCATCAAGACCCGGCATTTTTGCCGTTGGCATCAACAAAGATTCAGGCTCTGGAAACAAGGGTTGGTCTGGCTTGCGATACAAATGATTAAAACGACGTGCCACTTCACGGGTCAATTCCACATGGGGAACTTGATCTTCACCAACAGGCACACCATTGGCTTGATACATTAAAATATCCGCTGCTTGCAATAAGGGATAACCCAAGAAACCATAAGTCCCTAAATCTTTTTCACGCAATTTTTCAATTTGATCTTTATACGTTGGCACACGTTCCAACCAAGGTAATGGGGTCATAAAAGAAAAAAGCAAATGCAACTCAGCATGCTCAGGTACTTCAGATTGGATGAAAATCGTTGATTTATTAGGGTCAACACCCACTGCCAACCAATCAATGACCATATCCCAAATGGTTTTACCCACAATTTCAGGCTGGGCATAATCTGTGGTTAAGGCATGCCAATCAGCAACAAAAAAAAGACACTCTTGCTCTTTTTGTAAGTTTAACCAATTGTCCAAAACACCTTTTTTGTGACCAAGGTGAAGGCGACCAGTAGGACGCATTCCCGAAACTATTCGTAATTTTTTCTCAGTCACCAAACCACTCCTCTTCAGCACCTATCATTTAAAACCGATACCAAGCGGGTGCAACATTAATCAGATGCGCCTGCTTCGTCATTGTTTTGCTTTTAACGCAAGGAGTCAAAACGTGAAATCGAAGCCACCATTGTGTCTAAATTCACGATGATATTTGATTTCTTACCCCACATTCGACAATCCACACAGGTATTGAGTTTCAATGTTGATTGATTAATCAGATCCACCACAGGCATAAATAAGCTCACCATGCTGCTTTTGGGTAACTCATAAAAACTCATCCATTGTTGTTTTTGCTTGTTAAAGCCAAACAACAAACCCCAAGAGCCACGATCAGGACTATCAAAACTGATTAAGAGTATTTCCCAACTTGAATTCTCATCCAAAGTTTCTATATAAAAATTAGGGTCACGCATCGCTTTTATTTGGCGAATTACTTTCTCTATTTTAGCTGTGGGAATCAATCTTGTTGTTAAGACACTGCGGCTTCTTCTTCGATTAGCTAATGCCTTAATGGGTCGCAACTCACGAAACATACGCTCACCCGTAAAAGCATTGTGTCCAGCAGACTCCCATAAAGAAAGACAAGGCTGAAATGGATTGGTATGAATTAGAGTCTGATATTGATTACAACGTAAATAAGGATGATTCTCTGCATCACTATATTGAGATGAGACGTAGTACTGAACAAATTGTCGCCTGCGCCCATCATAAGAAATAAAAATGACTTCTTCAGGCCATGTTTTACCATATTTTGCTAACAAAACGATTTGATCCATATGATTATGGCTCGAACGTGCAATACCGACTAAGCGCAACTTAAGAATACTTTTTCTTGAACTGACAATCAAAACTATTCGCTGCTCTAGCTGAATACTAAGACCACGATAATGGTGCTTATTTGGGTCTAATTGCCAATGTAATTCTAAAGGTGTCTGACTACCAGGATGCAAAAAATTACCATAAATACTTTGTTGATGCGTTTCTGCATCAAGCACCGCAATATTTGCCCTGCTTCCCCTAGCTTCAACCAAGGGTGTTGTGCATAACAAGCAAATAGCAAGCAACAGCATAAAAAATCTAAAACGCATCAGTAAAAGAACTTTACTTTGATGTATATTTCGTATGGGACTAATTAAAAATATGTGCATAAGTCCGTTCTAAAGAGATTGTTTTGCCCAGCTTCCATGTCCCTTTAGACCAACGTGGTAACAGAGATCGTTCCAGCAAAACAGAATAGTTATAACCAACCAAAAGACAGTGCTGAGGAATGGTTTCCAGACCTTCTAAATGATCCACATCCGTATAATGTGCCTGCACCTCACCATCATCCAACAAAGACAAGAGCGACTTTTGATGCGTACTAATATGTGGCCATGCGCGTGCTGTGGCTGCTGCAATACTCATGCCCCAAAACCAAACACCTGAAAGAGCCATACCGTGGCGCTCTGCACCATTCTGAGCAAGTAGAGCCTGCATTTCAGACATCATACACATAAAGCGTAAGCTATCTTGACCCTTTGGCTTGCGATCAGGTAAGAAACCACCATCAATGATTGCAAAGTCATCCATATCCACATCATAGTAACAGTCAGACTTCGCCACAATGCAAGCGCCCAGCGCAAACAGTTCAATGCCATACATCTTCAACATTGGGTTTAACAATGTGATCAGCCAAAACGCATCTTCAGCTGTCCACATCATCAAATGGGATGGCATTACGGCGATTTTCGTTTGCCTCATCGTGGCATGATAAGGAGTCACAACCCAAAATTGCTTGCCACCTTCTTGTTGTTGATCCGTCAGTTTTGATGCCAGCAATGCAGCCATTGGTTCATCCCAATCTTGCTGCCAAGCATACCATTGCAATGCTGACATCGGTTCATGTTTGAGCCAATATTTTTTGGATCGAGAAAAAAGCGATTGCCAAGGTGCTAATTCAGGATGCAAAGCACATTGTTGGTCTTTCACCATCAAAGCACCTTGAATCAAAAGCATGCTTTACTTCCCTTCCAACGCACGTCTGACGGCATCCATCTCCGCATCAACCGTTATTGGTGTCGCAATAGACTGCATAGCAGAATCAGGATCTTTCAAACCATTACCTGTAAGCGTACAAACAATGTTTGCACCCGCAGCAAAATAACCTTGGGCATTCAACTTAATGATACCAGCCACACTTGCAGCAGAAGCAGGTTCACAAAAGACACCCTCTAAACTAGCCAACATATCATAAGCTTGCATGATTTCTGCATCAGTGACTTCGTTAATCACACCGCCTGAAGTATCACGCGCTGCTTCAGCTTGTTTCCAAGAAGCAGGGTTCCCGATACGAATCGCTGTGGCGATAGTTTCAGGATTTTTCACCACATGACCACGCACAATAGGCGCGGAACCTGAAGCTTGAAAACCAAGCATTTTGGGCAAACTTTGGCTAATCCGTTTCTCAAAATACTCTTGATAACCCAACCAATAAGCCGTGATATTACCCGCATTCCCAACAGGAAGCGCGTGATAATCAGGCGCAAAACCAAGCTCATCAATAATTTCATATGAAGCTGTTTTTTGACCTTGGATACGGAAAGGATTCACACTGTTGACCAATGAAATATCACTTTCTTCTTTGGCAATATCACAGACCATGCTTAATGCCTGATCAAAATTACCCCGTATTTGAATAATCTTAGCACCATAACGCATGGCTTGAGACATTTTACCTAGGGCAATTTTTCCTTCAGGAATCAAAACATAAGCGATCATACCACAGTTTGCAGCATAGGCAGCCGCAGAAGCAGAGGTATTACCTGTGGATGCACAGATAATCTTGCGACTGCCTGCATTGTATGCCTGTGTCACAGCCATCGTCATACCACGATCTTTAAAAGAGCCCGTTGGATTCAAGCCTTCAAACTTCAAAAAAATATTTAACTCAGGGTTAATGGCCAAACGTAAGTTGTGAGATTCATGAAGTGGCGTATTGCCCTCATACAATGTGATGATTGAATCATTTTTTTCGATTGGCAGAAAAGCCCGATAACGATCAATAATTCCTTGATAATGTGACATATTATTCTCCAAATCTCTCAATACGTAAGATCAACGGTTGATCTTCAACACTTTCAAACTGCATGATACGATCAATCGCAGCCTGTAAATTACCTTCGCGTGTCTCATGAACCAACATCACCACGGCAACAGCTTCTGTTTCATGCCGTTCTTTTTGTGTGATCGCTTCCAAGCTAATGCGATGATCGGCCAATACATTGGTGATACTCGCCATCACACCCGGCTGATCTTTCACCATCAAACGCAAATAATACGCACATTCAACATCCACGATCGGCAAAACATTGAATGGTCTGCGATTTGCTTGAGGAAAACCCATTGGTGGAGCTAAGTGTTTAATACCATCAGGCATGGCGCGAGCAATGTCCATGACATCCGAAATCACCGCACTGGCAGTTGGCTTTTCACCTGCGCCTCGACCGATGAAAATGGTTTTTTCCACATAATCACCATCAACCAAGACCGCATTATAAGAATCAGAAACTTGCGCAATTTGTGAATCAAGCGGCACTAAAGTGGGATGAACACGCATTTCAACCTGATCACCATGCGGACGTGTGATGCCGAGTAACTTAATGCGATAGCCAAGTTCCGTGGCAGATTGAATGTCTTGCGCACTAATTTGACGAATACCCTCGGTATGCACGGCATCAAAGGCAATCTTGGTTCCAAACGCCATCGCAGATAAAATAGCCAGTTTATGCGCTGTATCAACACCATCTACATCAAAACTTGGGTCAGCTTCAGCATAGCCCAAATCTTGAGCATCCTTTAGCACCACATCAAAATCCAAACCTTCATTTTCCATGCGGGTTAAAATGTAATTACATGTGCCATTTAAAATACCGAATACAGCTTGAATTTCATTGCCAGCCAAGCCTTCGCGCAAGGCTTTCAAACATGCAATACCACCACCCACAGCGGCTTCAAAAGCAAGGCTAACACCGTGTTTTTCTGCCACCACAAAAAGCTCATCGCCATGTTTAGCAATCAGGGCCTTATTGGCTGTGACCACATGTTTACCATGCTCTATCGCCGTCTGCACAAAGCTACGTGCTGGCTCATAACCACCAATAAGTTCAATCACCAAATCAATATCATCTGCTTTAATCACATGATCAATATTGTCTGTTAGCTCAACACCTCTTAAATCCAAGCCTCGATCATGACTGATATCACGGTCACAAATACGCAATAGCTGAATACTTTTACCCAAGCGCTGTTGTAACAATGCACTTTGCTCAAGCAAGTTGCGTGCTACCCCTGTTCCGATGGTACCAAAACCAATTAAACCCACACGGATATTTGTCATCTATTGCCTCCAGCATGTAAAAAATTACGCATATAGCGCAAAGCTTGTCTTGACCGTTGTTCATTTTCGATTAGTGCGATACGCACATGTTGATCGCCGTATTCACCAAAGCCCACACCAGGGCTTAGTGCTACTTGAGCTTCCGTGAGCATGCGTTTGGAAAATTCCAAAGATCCCATTCCCTTAAATTCATCAGGGATTTCAGCCCAAATAAACATAGAAGCTTTTGGCTTTTCAGCCATCCAGCCCATTTGATGCAGACCTGAAATCAACACATCACGCCGAGACTGATACATTTCTCGAATCTCTTTCACACAATCTTGGGGGCCATTTAAGGCCGCACAAGCGGCAATTTGTAATGGTTGAAAGGTGCCATAGTCCAAATAGGACTTCACACGAGCAAGCGCGGCAACAATTTCAGAGTTACCGACCATAAAACCAATGCGCCAACCTGGCATATTGTATGTTTTAGAAAGTGAATAAAACTCTACAGCCACCTCTTTGGCACCCTTTACTTGCAAGATAGAAGGACATTCATAACCATCAAAAGTG
This sequence comes from Mariprofundaceae bacterium, assembly GCA_030950585.1. Classification (GTDB taxonomy): domain Bacteria; phylum Pseudomonadota; class Zetaproteobacteria; order Mariprofundales; family Mariprofundaceae; genus JAUZRG01. Next base: position 18,819 of record JAUZRG010000050.1, read on the forward strand.
ATTTCTGCATACGCAATATCTGAAACAACGATTAAGTTGTTTTCACGTGCAAAATCAACAATCTTTTCATAAAAAGCCAAGTCCACCACTTGCCCTGTTGGGTTGGATGGAAAGTTGACAATCAATATCTTGGGTCGTGGCCAAGATTCTTTCACTGCTTTTTCAAGCTCTTCAAAGTACGAGGTATCTTCATCCATCGGGATATGGCGAATATCTGCACCTGCAAGAATAAAGCCATAAGGATGAATGGGGTAAGCAGGATTTGGACATAAGATCAAATCACCCGGTGTTGCAACAGCAAGAGCTAAAGAAGATAGTCCTTCTTTGGAACCGATGGTGACAATGGCTTCAGACTCAGGGTCTAACTCCACATCAAACTTACGTTTATACCATCCACAGATCGCTTTTCGGAGACCGAAAATGCCCCTAGATGCTGAATAGCGATGGTTTTTGCCATCTTGTGTGGCTTCACAAAGCTTATCAACAATGTGTTGTGGTGTGGGTTGATCAGGGTTACCCATACCAAAATCTATAATATCTTTTCCAGCATGGCGCATATCCATTTTTAACTGATTCACGACGCTGAATACATATGGTGGCAAGCGTTTAATACGCTCAGACTCTCGTCCCATAGGGCGGCTAGCTCCTTTAGAGAAAACAGACGAACTGTCTTCTTCCCTCCGTATTCTGCCTTTCGACAGGTCGGCCACCCTAGTAGTGAAGGCTTTAGCAGACAATAAAGAGCACACACATCAAAGCATAAAAAAGCAGCTGTGAGGTCGGTCTAAGCACTTAAAACACGGTTTCTACCTTGTTCTTTTGCATGATACATCGCCATATCCGCTTTTGCGATCGTATCATCCAAGAAAGCACCTTTTTCATGCTCACTCACACCAAAACTAGCCGTAACTTGTAAATATTGACCTTCAAATTCTAACACTGACTCTGCCAAATCATGACGCAACCGCTCCGCAATCACCATTGCCGATGCCAAATCAATCTCAGGTAGAAACAGCACAAATTCTTCCCCTCCCCAGCGAGAAACCACATCACATTCCCGAGATGAATGACCCAATTGAGTGCAACACCACCTTTTCAAACACGTTCTCAAAAACACCCCACAACTTGTAAAAAACAATGAGCATATTGTCAACAAGCCATTTCGCTCACCATCTATTTGTTATTTTTCACATAAATAGATACCTTTCAGCAGAATAACACCACGAGGAGAAGAGACATGTCCGATGTACGTTTATCCAAAAACTTTTTACTTTCCGAGCTATGTAAAAGCAGCACGGCAACACGGCTAGGTATTGATAACACCCCCACAGATCAAGCTATCATTGATAAGATAAAAGCTGTCACCGAAAATATCTTACAACCCGTTCGTGATCATTACGGCAAAGCTTTTATCCCAAATAGTGGTTATCGCTGCTTAGAACTAAATCGTGCGGTTCGCTCCAAAGATAACTCCCAACACCGCAAGGGTGAAGCAGTTGATTTTGAACTAGCCAGCGTACCTAATGAAGAACTTGCCAAATGGTGCCGTGACAACCTTGATTTTGATCAACTTATTTTTGAATTTGGTTCAGTGACTGACGGCAACGCAGGTTGGGTTCATTGTTCTTATGTATCAGCCAGCAAAAATAGAAAACAGGTGCTAACCATTAATCGTTCTGGCGCACATGTCGGTATTGTATAAATATCAATTAATACCTAATACAACATACCTTAACACATAGAGATCTTACCTACGAATCATTTAATTAAAAATTAATTTAAATCGCTCTATTCACAGGTATTATCATTGATAACTTAAGACGAGGTGGCTTTTAACTAATCACTATTAGTCATCTCGTTCATCATTAAACCCACATATTAACCTCAAAGCTTACCTTGATAAAGACACATCGTTTACGGTCATTTAATCTTATCCAAAAAAACATAGTTAAGTAACTATTAAATAAGAAAAAACATTCATGGCTATAATGACGAATAAAAGCTCTTTCCTTGGTAACGCCCTACATCAAATTATTTGTTCATGTCATACATACGACACAATCATCTTATAAAAGATGCACTCTTTAAAACAGTGTGCTATGGGTCGCTTTTTCATTTAAAAGTGGCTAGTGTGCCGCCGCATTAGTTGCTTTTCTTTAAATATCAGGAGGAAAACCTGTGAATACAATTGCAGACCTTAAAATTGACCTAGTAGAAGTTTGTGAAGCCGCAGCACGAGCCTGCGCGCCATTTGTTGGCTCTGGAAAAAAAGATGAAGGTGATGGCCTGGCTGTTGATGCCATGCGAACACGCATTAACCAAGTCAAAATGAAAGGCTTAATTGTGATTGGTGAAGGAGCAAAAGACGAAGCCCCTGCCCTCTATGATGATGAAGAAGTTGGAAATGGTAAAGGCATTGGTGTCGATATTGCTGTAGACCCCATTGAAGGAACAAATCTATTCGCTCGTGATGCAGCAGGTTCAATTGTGACCTTAGCCGCTGCACCTGCTGGTTCGATGTATCGCCCTGGTTCATGCTTCTACATGGAAAAACAAGTGTATCCAAAAGCTGCGCGTGGAAAAATTGACCCAACTGCGTCAGTTGAAGTTCGCCTTGGCCAACTAGCCAAAGCTTTAGACAAAGACATTACAGAAATCACCGTATTTGTTTTAGATAAACCACGTCACCAACAACTATTAAAAGAAATTTATGCATGTGGTGCGAAAGTACGCCTTGCCACTGATGGCGATGTCAACGGTGCTATTCAAGCTGTGTTAAATATGGGATCAGATGCCTTACTCGGTATCGGTGGCACACCTGAAGGTATTGTGACTGCTTGTGCAGCACGTGCAATGGGTGCTGAAATGTTTGGCCGCATGGCACCACAAAAAGACTTTGAAATTGAATTGTGTGAAAAAGAAGGCATCGACACCACCACTTACCTGACTCGTGATGAGTTAGTGACTTCAGATGACTGCATGTTTATCGCTACTGGCTTAACTTCTGGTGAATACGTGGATCATGTTAAGGTTGGTACCGATTCTGATGGTAAATATATGACAACTGATACCGTTGTTCTTTCGGGTTCTGTTGGCAATATCCGCCGTGTTCAAACCACACAACACGTTTAGGCCATCCACTTTTACTTATAATACTTTATCATACCAAAGGGGTATAAACTTATGAGCAACAACCGCAAACATCTTGCTAACGCTATTCGTGCCTTATCTATGGACGCAGTACAAAAAGCTAACTCTGGCCACCCTGGTGCACCTATGGGCATGGCTGATATTGCTGAAGTTCTTTGGAACGACTACATGAAACACAATCCGAACAACCCAAAATGGGCTGATCGTGACCGTTTCATCCTTTCTAATGGCCACGGCTCTATGCTCATTTATTCACTGCTTCATTTAGCAGGTTATGACTTAAGCATCGACGATCTTAAACAATTTCGTCAATTACACTCACGCACACCTGGCCACCCTGAATATGGTTATGCACCTGGTGTTGAAACCACCACTGGCCCACTAGGTCAAGGTATTACCAACGGTGTTGGTATGGCATTGGCAGAAAAAACATTGGCTGCACAATTCAACAAAGAAGGCCACAACATCGTCGACCACAACACCTATGTTTTCTTGGGTGATGGTTGTTTGATGGAAGGTATCTCTCACGAAGCTTGTTCTTTGGCAGGTACTTTAGGTCTAGGCAAGTTGGTTGCATTCTGGGATGACAACGGCATCTCTATCGATGGTGAAGTTGAAGGTTGGTTCACAGACGATACAGCTGGTCGCTTTGAAGCTTATGGCTGGCATGTGATCCGCAATGTTGATGGCCACAATTCAGATGCTATCAAACAAGCTATCGAAGAAGCAAAAGCAGAAACTGCTAAACCTACTATGATTTGCTGTAAAACAATTATTGGTTTTGGTTCACCAAACAAAGCTGGCTCTCATGACTGTCATGGTGCTGCACTTGGTCACGAAGAAATCGCATTGGTTCGTAAAGAACTAAACTGGGAATCAGCTCCTTTTGAAATCCCTGAAGATGTTTATGCTGGCTGGTCTGCAAAAGATAGTGGTGCGACTGCTGAATCTGACTGGGACACACGTTTTGCTGCTTATGCTGCTGAATACCCAACAGAAGCTGCTGAATACACACGTCGTATTAACCATGAGCTTTCTGCTGATTGGGATGCTGGTGCTGATGCATTCATCGCTGCTGTTGATGCCAAAGGTGCAAGCATTCCTTCTCGTAAAGCATCACAAAATGCAATTGAAGCTTTAGCAAAAATCACCCCTGAATTCTTAGGTGGTTCTGCTGACCTTGCAGGCTCTAACCTAACATTATGGTCTGGTTCTAAACCAGTTTGCCAACATGATGATGGTAACTACGTCAATTACGGTGTTCGTGAATTTGGTATGGCTGCCATGATCAATGGTATCTCTCTTCACGGTGGTTTCGTACCTTACGGTGCCACATTCTTGATGTTCTCTGAATATGCACGCAACGCACTACGCATGGCTGCATTGATGAAAATAGGTCATATTGAAGTATTCACCCATGACTCAATCGGTCTAGGCGAAGACGGCCCAACACATCAACCTGTTGAACAAACGGCAACATTACGCATGATCCCTAATATGGATGTGTGGCGTCCTTGTGATGCAGTTGAATCTTCCGTTGCGTGGAAAGTCGCGATTAAAAACAATAATGGCCCCAGTTGTTTAATCTTTTCTCGTCAAGGTTTAGTCCACCAAACTCGTACAAGCGATCAAATTAAATTGATCGAACGTGGTGGTTACATCCTTAAAGATTGCACAGGTACACCAGACGCAATCATCATTGCAACAGGTTCTGAAGTATCACTAGCCACGGAAGCGGCAGCGGCACTATCTGATAAAAACATTCGTGTTGTATCTATGCCTTCTACCAATGCTTTTGATAAACAAGATGCTGCGTATAAAGAATCAGTATTACCTGCCGCAGTATCTGCGCGTGTTGCAGTTGAAGCTGGCGTGACTGGTTTCTGGGTGAAATACACTGGCCTAAATGGCAAAGTGGTGGGTATCGATACTTTTGGTGAATCAGCTCCAGCTGGCGAACTATTCAAAATGTTTGGCATTACCACAGAAGCAGTTGTTGCAGCTGTGAATGACGTTATCTAATTAAGCCCCCTTTCACCACAGTGGTTTTTGTCATCGCTGTGGTGAGATATTCACATGAATTCAAAAATGTATGAGGAGAAAAAAACATGACAATTAAAATTGGTATTAATGGATTTGGCCGTATTGGTCGTATGGCATTTCGCGCAGTTGCGCAAGAATTTAATGACATGGAAATCGTTGCAATCAACGATTTATTAGATGCTGAGTATTTAGCTTATATGCTTAAATATGACTCTGTACATGGTCGTTTTGATGGTGATGTATCTGTTGATGGCAACAACCTAATCGTGGATGGAAAAACCATTCGTTTAACCGCTGAACGCAACCCTGCTGACCTTAAGTGGAATGAAGTAGACGTTGATATTGTCTTGGAATGTACTGGTTTCTTCCTGACTGACGAATCTTGCCAAGCTCATATCGATGCTGGTGCGAAAAAAGTGGTTCAATCTGCACCTTCTAAAGATGCAACACCGATGTTTGTTTATGGTGTTAACCATGAAGAATATGCTGGCGAAGTTATTTCTTCTGCCGCATCTTGTACCACAAACTGCTTGGCTCCTTTGGCTAAAGTGATCAATGATAAATTTGGTATCAAACGTGGCTTGATGACAACTGTTCATGCTGCAACAGCCACACAGAAAACCGTTGATGGCCCTTCTAATAAAGACTGGCGCGGTGGTCGTGGTATTCTTGAAAATATCATCCCATCTTCTACAGGTGCTGCCAAAGCTGTTGGTAAAGTATTGCCTGAATTAAACGGTAAATTAACAGGCATGGCTTTCCGTGTGCCTACATCAGATGTATCTGTTGTTGATTTGGTTGTTGAGCTAAACACTGAAGCTTCTTACGAAGAGATTTGTGCAGCTGTTAAAGAAGCATCCAACACGCCTGGTATCGGTGATACTTTGGGCTACACCGATGAGAAAGTCGTTTCTACAGACTTCCGTGGTTGTGGTTACTCTTCTATCTTTGATGCTGGTGCTGGCATTGCGCTTGATGGTACATTTGTTAAATTGGTCACATGGTATGACAATGAATATGGTTATACTGCCAATATGATGCGTTTCGTTCGTTACGTCGCAGCTAATTAATTAAAAAACGTGGGAACTTTTGTTCCCACGTTTTTCATTGCTACGCTTTAAATAGTTAGCAACGAAAAACGTGATTTTTTAAAAATTAGTTTTACAGGAGTAATCGCATGTCCATCATTCATATGACAGACCTTGACCTTGCAGGTAAGCGTGTTTTGATTCGTCAGGATCTTAATGTACCTATCGCAGATGGAAAAGTAACATCAGATAAACGTATTCGTGCTTCATTAGCAACACTGGAGCACTGCATCAAAGCAGGTGCAAAAGTGCTCGTGATGTCTCACCTTGGTCGCCCAACAGAAGGAGCGGGTGAAGCAAAATATTCTTTAGCACCTGTTGCAACCCATATGTCTGGCCTATTAAATCAAGACGTACGCTTAGTGACTGACTATTTAGGAACAGATATTGATGTTGCTGATGGCGAAGTTGTTTTATTAGAAAATGTTCGCTTCAACAAAGGCGAAAAGAAAAACGATGAAACTTTATCCAAGGCTTATGCGGCTTTATGTGATATTTATGTCATGGATGCTTTTGGCACAGCCCACCGCGCCCAAGCTTCAACACATGGCGCAGGTACATTTTCAGACGTTGCTTGTGCAGGCCCATTGCTTTCAGGTGAATTAACCGCTCTTGCCAAAGCTTTAGACAACCCAGCACGCCCAATGATCGCTATTGTTGGTGGTTCTAAAGTCTCCACAAAATTAACTGTTCTTGAAAGCTTGTCTAAAGTTGTTGATGGCTTGGTTGTGGGTGGCGGTATTGCCAACACTTTCATTGCCGCAGCAGGCCACACTGTGGGTAAATCATTATACGAAGCTGATTTAGTCGATACAGCTAAATCACTCGTCAGTGCAGCCCAAAGTCGTGGTGGTGATATTCCTGTACCTACTGATGTGGTATGTGCTAAAGAATTTTCACCAACAGCAAGTGCAGAGCTTAAAAATGTAACTGATGTAACTGAAGACGATATGATTTTTGATATTGGACCTGATTCAGCCGCTGCTTTGGCTAAAGTTTTGAAAAGTGCTGGAACGATTGTTTGGAACGGCCCTGTTGGCGTATTTGAATTTGATCAATTTGGTGAAGGAACCAAAGCTATCGCGATGGCGATTGCTGAATCGGATGCGTTTTCTATCGCAGGTGGTGGTGATACGCTAGCAGCTGTTGATAAATACAATATTGCAGACAAAGTATCCTACATCTCAACAGGTGGCGGTGCATTTCTTGAATTTCTAGAAGGCAAAGAGCTACCAGCTGTTGCCATGCTTGAAGCAAAGGCAGCTAAATGAGCCAACAAATTCGCAGAACTAAAATCGTTGCGACCATTGGACCCGCTTCAGAATCCCCTGAGGTTTTAGATAAATTGGTTGTTGCTGGTGTGAATGTTGTTCGTTTAAACTTTTCACATGGTACGGCAGAAGAACATCAATTACGTGCTAAAAATGTACGTGCTGCTGCCAAGAAGAATGGCGTTTATGTTGGTATTCTTGCTGATATGCAAGGCCCAAAAATTCGTATTGGTAAATATAAAACAGGCAAGACATTTCTTGATGTTGGCCAAAAATACATCATTGATGGTGCCTTAGATCTCAATGATGGTGATGATGAAAGAGTTGGCCTAACTTACAAAGAACTTATTAGCGATGTTGAGCCAGGCGCACGCTTATTGCTCAATGATGGTCTGATTGTCATGGATGTTGATCAAGTCATTGGTCAAGAAATTCATTGCATCGTCATGGTTGGCGGTGTGCTTTCCAACAACAAAGGCATCAATCGCGCAGGTGGTGGTTTATCTGCTGCTGCACTGACCGATAAAGATAAAGAAGACATCAAAACAGCTTGTGCTATTGGTGTTGATTACATTGCTATTTCATTCCCTCGCCACGGTGAAGACATGAAATATGCGCGTTCATTGGTTGAGGCAGAAGGCTCTGATGCTGGCTTGGTCGCAAAAGTTGAACGTGCTGAAGCTGTACTTGATCACAACTTAAAATCAATCATGGAAGAGTCTGATGTCGTGATGGTTGCACGTGGTGATCTTGGTGTTGAAATTGGTGATGCTGCTGTGCCACCTGTTCAGAAAAAAATGTTACGCATGGCTCCTAAGTTCAACTGTCCTGTGATTGTTGCCACTCAAATGATGGAATCAATGTGTGAAAACCCAATTCCAACACGTGCCGAAGTCAATGACTGTGCTAATGCTGTACTTGATGGCGCTGATGCCGTGATGCTTTCGGGTGAATCTGCAGCGGGTAAATATCCTGTTCAAGCTGTTGAAGCGATGCATCGCACCTGTGTTGAAACTGAGAAACAAAAAGTACTACCTTCAACACAAACCCGTGATCCGCGTTTCCCGCCTATCAGTGTGGATGAATGCATTGCACATCAAGCCATGGAAGTTGCACGTTCTATGCCGATTAAAGCCATTGCAGCCTTCACACATAGTGGTAACACGGTCTTGTACATGTCTCGTCATTTGGGTGAAGTGCCCATTTATGCACTAACCACTGAAACGCGCACGCTTGGGCGTGTCACACTATTTCGCAATGTTATTCCATTGCGTATGCCTGTTTCATATAACAAAGATGAAGCCCCTCAGGCAACACTGGATATGAAGAAAAAATTATTAGATGAGAATCTTGCTGATAAAGGTGATTTGGTTATCATGACTTTTGGCACGCCTATGGGCGAATCTGGCGGAACAAATGCGATGAAAATCATCAATATTGCTTGAAAATATTTTTTAGAAGAGCGTGTAAAATAAAAGGAGAGAAAAAATGGCATTAATTTCATTACGTCAACTACTGGATCATGCAGCTGAAGAAAGCTATGGCATGCCAGCATTCAATGTAAACAATATGGAGCAGGTCCACGCAATCATGGAAGCTGCAGATGAAGTAAATTCACCTGTGATTATGCAAGGTTCTGCTGGCGCACGTGGCTATGCAGGTGAAGCTTTTTTACGTCACATGATTGCTGCAGCCGTTGAGCAATATCCACATATTCCAGTGGTTATGCATCAGGATCATGGTTCTGAACCTGCTGTATGTTTGCGTTCAATTCAGTCTGGCTTTTCATCAGTGATGATGGATGGTTCTTTGGAAGCTGATTGCAAAACACCAGGTTCATTTGAATACAATACAGGCGTGACCAAAACTGTTGTTGATATGGCACATGCTGGCGGCGTTTCTGTTGAAGGCGAGTTGGGTTGCTTGGGTTCTTTGGAAACAGGCATGATGGGCGAAGAAGATGGCCACGGTGCTGAAGGCAAGTTGGATATGGACATGCTTTTGACAGGCGTTGATGAAGCGGTTGATTTCGTTAAGGCAACCAATGTTGATGCTTTGGCAATCGCTATTGGTACGTCACATGGCGCTTATAAATTCACTAAGCCACCGACTGGCGAAGTACTTCGTTTTGACCGCATTGAAGAAATCCATGCTGCACTTCCAAATACACATTTGGTCATGCACGGTTCTTCTTCGGTTCCTCAAGAATGGTTGGCCATCATCAATGAATTCGGTGGCGAAATGGGCGAAACTTATGGTGTACCTGTTGAAGAAATCGTTAAAGGCATCAAATCTGGTGTTCGTAAAGTAAACATCGATACAGATTTACGCATGGCTTCTACAGGTGCTGTACGTAAGCACTTGAAAGAAAATCCATCAAACTTTGACCCACGCAAATTCTACAAAGCGGCTAAAGATGCTATGAAAGACATCTGTAAAGCACGTTTTGAAGCATTTGGTTCAGCAGGACAAGCTTCTAAGATTACTGTTCGTTCTTTAGAAAGCATGATTAGCTACTACAAATAAAAAGATTAATCTTTTATTAAAAAGCGACCTTCGGGTCGCTTTTTTTTTCTTTGGCATTTGTCGAATCGACTAAATTTCGCTACAATGCAGCTCCTAAAAGGAGGGCTATTGATTTGTTCAAACGTATTCTGATTGCCAACCGTGGTGAATGTGCCATACGTATCATTCGCGCCTGTAATGAATTAGGCATTGAATCGGTTGCGATTTATTCCGAGCCTGACAGCCATGCTTTGCATGTAAAAAAAGCTGATGAAGCGATCCTTATTGGCCCTGACCCCGTTAAAAGTTACCTAAACATCCACCGTATTATTGATATTGCCATCAAGACAGGCTGTGATGCCATCCACCCAGGTTATGGATTCCTT
>JAUZRG010000051.1 GCA_030950585.1 Mariprofundaceae bacterium
TCCCAATTACTCGGGGCGGCGAACTTTAGCTTCGCCTCAGAGAATGTCAACACTTTCGTTTCGACTTCCTCTACCTGCTGATCTGATCTGCGTTAGCATTTCATTTCTGCGGGAGGCGAACTCTACGTTCGTCTCAGAGAATGTCAACACTTTCGTTTTAACTCTCTGCCTGCTAAATAGTGAAGATTTGTTAATCTCACAACTCAGCGGGACGCGAACTTTAATAACTTAAAAACTTTTGTCAACACTTTGTTTTAACAGGCTTAACAAAGAACCCTTAATATAAGCCTATATATACTAGATAGTAAAAAGACCTTTTTTACGTCATTCCAAGCTGCATCACAAATGCATAAATGGATAAAAAACCTTTATTCAACCGTAACAGTAATATGACAAAAACGTCTTTTTCCTAACTTTATCAAATAAGGACCACCAACAATCAACTGATATTGATTGTCATTCACCTTATTTCCATCAATAGAAAGAGCTCCTTGCTTAATCAAACGACTTGCTTCACCATTACTTTTAGTCAAAGAAGCTGCTGTTAATGCCTTTGCCACCCACACAGAGCCATCTTCGGCAAGTAATGAAACCTTAGGAATATCATTAGGCAACTGACTTTTTGCAAAAACCTGCTCAAATTCTTGACGTGCTAAAGTACCAACACCTTCACCATGAAAGCGATCCACAACCATTGCAGCTAATTTCTTTTTCGCTTCCATAGGATGTATCGCTTGCACTTCTTCTAAATTAACATCACTAAGTAGTTCATAGTACTTCCACATCAACTCATCAGAAACAGACATTAATTTGCCAAATTGCTCAATAGATGTTTCGTCGATGCCAATATAATTATTGAGCGATTTAGACATTTTATTCACACCGTCTAAACCTTCGAGTAGAGGCATCGTCAACACAACTTGAGGAGGCATACCTTCAGATTCTTGCAACTGCCGTCCCATCAACAAATTAAACTTCTGATCATTACCACCCAATTCAATATCAGCCTGCAATGCAACCGAATCATAACCCTGAATCAAAGGGTATAAAAACTCATGAATAGCAATAGATTTCCCGCCTTTATATCGCTTCTCAAAATCATCACGTTCTAACATTCTGGCAACGGTGGTACGAGCGGCTAATTGTATTAAATCAGCTGCACTCATATCACTTAACCACTTCGAGTTAAAACACACTTCTGTTTTATCAGGATCCAATACTTTAAACACTTGTTTTTTATAGGTTTCAGCATTCTCAAGGACTTGTGATTTCGTTAAAGGAGGTCGTGTTTCATTTTTTCCTGTCGGATCTCCAATCATGCCTGTAAAATCGCCAATGAGAAAAAAAACTTGATGACCACATTGTTGAAATTGCCTTAGTTTTTCCAATAAAACGGTATGGCCTAGATGCAAATCAGGAGCAGTAGGATCAAAACCAGCTTTGACACGTAAAGGCCGATCTTCTTTTACAGCTAAAGCTAACTTAGCTTCTAACCCACCCTTAGGCAGAATTTCTAATGCTCCCCGAGAAAGAAGTGCAACTTGCTTCTCAATATCCATTATTGAACCACCTTCTGAACCACTACTTGAATACCAGCAATATCCCCCTGACGATGTTCAGCCCCAGGCCAAACAGGAAAAATCTGCGCAGGAGAAACGCCTTTGTATCGAAGTAAGCGTTCTATTCTTTTTTGTGTATAGTCTATATGTTGTTTTAACTCAGTCGTTAAGGCTTGATTTCCTAACTGAGGCTGTAAAATCACAGTTGCACGACGATCTTGCACCAAAACTTGTGCTACTTCTTTTAAACGTAATCGCTCATTGAAGGACAGCTGATCTTTTTTACTGTCTTCATGCAAACGAATTGCATGCTCCATCAGTGTTTTACGCACGACAGTATGCACACTGGAAACTTCATCTAATGTCATTTTTATACGTTCCAGAATAGATTGCCCAATAATATCTTGGCTTAACACATATTCATCTGGAATTTTTAACGGAACTTCTAACTGCCAAACATCATCCTTACTCATGCGTTGAATAATTTCTTTTAAATTAAAGCCAAGTAGACGAATAAAAGGGTCATAGCTAAAGGTACCAGAAGCAAAAATGGGTCGTTCTAACGCAAGACGTAAATTTCCGTGATACTCTTTTCTCACAGTATCACGATAAATATGCAAAAAAGCAGAGGCTCGCCCCTGTATCAATTGAGGGATTCCTGAAAATTGTAGCCATTCATTCAGAAAAAATGGCACGACATCATCCAGCCTTACCTTAATATCAAAACGAGGCTGCTCCACAAAAGGGGAGACTGTGCCTGAGATAAGCAGATTTTCCTTAGCTATCAAACCTTCCAGCTTCAATTGCATCTGATCATGACCACCTTCGTTTTCTAAATGGATAGTCACATCACTCAACCAAGTTGCATCTCGACGAGCAACACTCACACTACCACCCGACATATCAACAGAACCTAACTTCCAATGCTGCCAATCATACGAACTTTTTTTAGCTAAAAGATATATTGGCTCTGCAATTGGCGATAGTGCAAACTGATAATGCCAATCCTTCACTTGAATGCGACGAATAACCTGATGATCAAGACCGATCCCCAACTGTTCCACATCTATATCTAACAATGAGGCTTGCCATTGATGGCCTGAATGCAGTATCTGTAAATCATTTACCTGCAAGCCGCCACTTAAACGCACCTTATGATCCGTTGCTTTAAGCTTCATTTTCAGATCAACACGCCCCTGAAGTTCAGTACGACCTTTCTTATCTGTATACCAAACTTGAGATAATAAAGGTCTAAACTGAGGTAGAGGAGCTTTTTGAACATCAATCGAAGCAACTAATAATGGTTTAACCACATTCCAAGAGCCATCAACCGACCACTCACCTTCCGCAGACTCATGTGTGACATCAAAATGTAAGACATCATCTTTAAAAGACCCCTTACCCGAGAAAGTCGGTAATGTGACCTTTCCCTCAGGCAGCTGCGCAAGCAGTGTCAATTCATTAACATCAATAAAATTAACTTCACTTGCACGCTTCACCTCAGCTAGTAACGACTGTGGTTCTGAAAAGACATCAGGAGTCACCGTTAAGTGAGCCTGATTTAACCAAATCTTAGAGCTACCCACGAACGCATTCGATAATGTTAACTGCTCAGTTCGAACCGAGGAAAAAAACCATTTATTGTTTTGCGTATCATGAAGTTCAAGTTGCGCGAGTGTTAAATCATCGCTTTTTAATAAAAAATATTTCCCTTCCTCTTTCCATTCAACATGAAATAGCCCAGTAATCCGACCGTTTGTTACTTTTCTACCTAAAAAAGGGGGTACATAGTTAATAAAAGGTGATATCTGGAAGTTTGCACTATCAAAAGCAATTTTCCACTTACCTTTTTGGTGTTCTCCTTCAATTTTTAAAACCCCTGAATCACCTTCAAGCTTTCCATAAAAAGATGACCCATCAGAAACATCATCAACCGACTTCCAATGCAATTGACCATTGCTTTTAAAGGTTAATATTTTATCGAAATCAAAGGGTACCAAAAGATTTGAAATATCCGTATTATGCCAACGTAAACTTAAGGAAGAAAAGTGATCATCAACCCAAAGCCCTTCCAACCAACATTTTCCAGAACCCATAGAAAAAGAAGCTTTAAGCTTTTTCTCTTTTGTCTTTAACGTTACAACGCTTAAATCCACATCTTGTAACCATGTCTTTTTTGCAAGGTAGACTTCAGCCTGTTCTAACTTAAGTTGTGATACCTTGGGCAATAAAAAAGAAATATCTTTAACTAGAAACATAGGCTTATTATCAGGTAAAGCCACTTGTAAACCTTTAAAAACAATGGACTTTAATTGCTCTGTATCCACATGGTCAAGCTGTACTTGTACCTGTGTGGCATTGAAACGAATCTTCTTCCAATTAAAGTTTAATTTTTTAAGATTGAGTTGATCTCGTAAAACATGATATGAATGACTTTTAACTTGGGCATGATTATTTTCCAACCACTGAGAAAGGTACGTCTCAACTTGTGCATCAGCCTCTTTTTCGACCTGAATATCCAAATAAAAAAGACTGAACATACATAGAATAATCGTAACAATATAAATTTTCCAGCGATAAATCACTGCGTGGAAGCAATTTTAGCCTGTTCTGACAAGGCTTTCTTTTGCAATGCTTTTTGATTTTTTTGAAAAACAACCAGTGCACGTTGAACCGCATGCACCACCGCTCGTGGTGTAATGGTCGCTCCCGTGAACTGATCAAAATCACCGCCATCTTTTTTTACGTTCCAATGTGTTGACACCAGATCTTTGCCCGCGAAGGCATTAAGCCACACCTGATCATCCACAATACCATCACCTAAACCGGGAGTTTCTCGATGCTCAATCACACGCATAGCCACAAGCTTAGCAAACACATCCACAGCAACAATCATATGAATTTTTCCTGCATAACCATCAGGTGCGACTATTTGCCAAGCCAAAGCTTGCAGCTCGCCTTTCTGATTAAAAGCAGGGTAAAAACGTGTCGGTTTATCTGATAATGTATAGTCAAAAGAATCTTGCATGGCATCATTATCATGTATTGGCAAAACTTGGCCAAGCAAAGTCAACATCGCAGCTTTTCTTGCCTCTTGAATGGGGGCACGCGTTAATTGTTCTGTAAAACCCAAGGCCAAAGTCGCCACTGTTGCAACGGCGACAAGTGCAAATATCATTTTTCGCACTTCTTTAGAATCAATTTCCATACGAACTCCTGATCATAAGTAAGCTTTCACTTTAACGTCCGTACACACGAGGCCGACAGTAATGATCAATCAAAGGAACAGCACAGTTCATCACCACGACAGCAAACATCGCCCCTTCAGGGTAGTTGGCATAAGTCCTGATACACCATGTGATCACACCGCAACCGATACCAAAAACAAGTTGACCAATAGGGGTCACTGGTGATGTCACAGGATCTGTTGCCATAAAAAAGGCACATAAAACCAAGCCACCTGCCAACACATGAAAAAGAGCGGGCGCATATCTATCAGGTTCAATCAAGTTAAAAACCGTGGCCAATAAAGCAACCGTTAAAATATAAGCAGTAGGAATATGCCAGCTAATTAGGTTTCGACCCAACAACAAAGCAGCTCCCAACAAAATAGCGAGCACAGAAGTTTCACCTAAGCTCCCCGCTTCTAAGCCGATAAAAGCTTGCCACGGTTGGTATTGATAACTGGCCAAAGCCTCGCTCACTGTTTGCTGTTGTGTGAGGGCGGTCTTAACATGACCTAAGGGTGTGGCCATGCTCACTGCATCAAAAGCACTTGCTGAAACACCTGTAAAAAAGACCTGCCAACAAGCACTAAAATCATAAAAGTTAATAGCAGCTTGCTCTAATGGCATAGGAATTGCCCATGATGTCATATAAACAGGAAATGAAATCAATAAAATGATGCGTGCCGTTAGTGCGGGGTTAAAAGGGTTATAGCCTAAACCACCGTAAAGCTGTTTTCCTAAGACAATAGCTAAAGCTGAACCTAAAATAGCCATCCACCAAGGAACTAAAACTGGTAAGACTAAGCCGACAAATAAACCCGTTAAAGCCGCCGAACCATCTAAAAGCGAACGTTTACGTCGATCCATGAGCTTCAAACAAATATATTCGCTCAGCACACTACTTAGAATACAGCATGTTAAAACCAAGCATGCCAACCAACCAAAAAGATAAACACTCATAAACGTTGCTGGCATTAAGGCAAGGATCACCGTCAACATTTGCTTACGAATGCTATCACCACCATGGATATGAGGAGAACTAAACATTATTTTTCTTCCAATGCTTTCTGTTTTGCCAAGACTTTGGCTCTTCGTGCTGCTCTAGCTTCTTTTTCTTTTTCAATACGCTGTAAATGTGCTTCAGAGCGTTGACGAGACTCTTCTGAAAATTTTTGTTCACGCGCTTGCTGTGCAACCATGCCTTTGGCATAACGAAAGTGCTGAACCAAGGGAATATGAGAAGGGCACACATAAGAGCAACATCCACATTCAATACAATCAAATAAATGATAAGCTTGTGCGCGTTCGGTATCGTCATGTTTGCAATGCGATGCAAGTTCATTAGGAACCAACTTCACAGGACACACTTGAACGCAGTGACCACAATGAATACAAGGATCTGGTTGTTCATGTGATTTTTCAAATTCTGCCGTATGCCAAGCCAAAAGCCCTGTGGTCGACTTCACCGCAGGAACATGCAAATTAGGCAGAAGCTCACCCATCATCGGCCCACCATGAATCACTTTCACTTCGCTTAAGTCAGTTAAGCCATGTTGTGATAAAATAAAGCTTAAATCTGTACCAATACGAACCAAACTATTTCCGCGCCGTGGCGTTTGAGGACCGCTGATTGTCACCACACGCTCAGTTAATGACTTACCCAAAACGACAGCATCATAAATACTTTTAACCGTCCCAATATTTTGGCATAACACACCAATATGCAAGGGTAGTTTACCCGCAGGAACTTCTTTTCCTGTGACCACTTGTATGAGCTGTTTCTCACCACCTTGGGGGTAACGTGTGGGTAAGATTCTCACTTCCATATCTTGGGAAAAATCTGCAATACACTGCTGAATATTCAGTGCTGCATCAGGCTTATTGCTTTCAATTGCAATAATACCCTTCTTCGCTCCCACCACATGCATGAGAATATCTAAACCTTCCACGATCTGTTGGCCGTGCTCCAGCATGAGGCGATGGTCATTGGTTAACCACGGCTCACATTCAACACCATTTAAAATAACGGTATGCACAGGAAATTCATCATCTCGACGATGCTTGATAAAGGCAGGAAAGCCCGCGCCACCCAAACCTGTAATCCCAGCCATGCGAACTTGCTCACGAATCAATACGGGATCGATGTTTCTATAGTCTGCCAAACAAGGCATTTTTTTTTCTTCATCCAAACCATCAGCTTCAATAAATAAGCTCAACATGCCTAAGCCCGAAGGATGAGGAATTGGGTTATCAGCAATTTTTCTTACAATACCAGAGGTTGGTGCGTGAATCGGCGCATGCACATAAGCTTGGCTACGTGCCACTTTTTGCCCACGCAACACACGATCACCCACCGCTACTAAAGGCACACATTCCTGACCAATATGCTGCTTCATGGGTAAAATATATTGCTCGCTTAAAGCTAAGCGTTGAATCGGACAGTTGGCTGTTTCCTTCCATTCAACAGGTTGAATACCCCCGTGAAATTTTGCACGAAACCGATCAAAAAGATTCATGTTTCTACCTTACCTCCACGCTTTTGCCTTGTTTTATTCGGACGAACGGCGCGCCAGCTCCACTGAGCCAACTGCTTAGGTGGCTCAACCATATCAATACAATCCACAGGGCAAGGTTCAACACATAAATCACAACCTGTGCACTGATCCGCAATCACGGTATGGAACTGTTTCGCAGCACCAACAATCGCATCCACAGGGCATGCTTTAATGCAAAGCGTACAACCAATACATTCATCTTCACGAATCACAGCCAAACGAGGCCCAAGGTCTTCTGCATCCATTTGGGAAGCTTCCACACCCATTAAGTCGGCAATCTTTTTCATAGTACGATCACCACCAGGGACGCACTGATTGACTTCGGCTTCCCCCTTCACAACGGCAGTTGCATAAGGGCGGCAACCAGGAAAACTGCACTGTCCACACTGTGTTTGTGGCAACAAATCATTGACACTTTCAACCAGAGGATCGCCCTCAACATGAAACTTTTTAGAGGCATACGCCAACACACCCGCAATAACCAAAGCCATGCAGGCGACCACGACAGCAGCAATCAACACATCAACTATCACTAAACTTTCACCAATCCTGTAAAGCCAATAAAAGCTAACGACATAATACCAGCTGTTAATAACGAAATAGCGGAACCCCTAAAAGTTGCAGGTACAGGCGCGCGATCGACACGTTCACGTAAGCCTGCAAATAGAATCAAAACCAAGGCAAAACCCAACGCAGCACTAAAGCCATAAAAAACCGAAGTCATAAAATCATGTTCTTTCTTAATATTCAGTAAAGCCACGCCAAGAACTGCACAATTCGTTGTAATTAAAGGTAAAAATATACCTAGTGCTTGATAAAGAAGAGGACTGTTTTTATGAATTAACATCTCAACGAACTGAACCAGTGCAGCAATCATCAAGATAAAGGTCAGAGTTTGTAGGTATTCCATATCCAATGGTTGCAAAATATATTGATTCACCAACCAAGAGGCTGTCGAGGCCAATGTCATCACAAAAAGAACAGCGAAAGACATACCAACAGCTGTCTCCACTTTATTGGATACACCAAGAAAAGGACAAATACCTAAAAACTGTCCTAGAACATAATTATTAACTAGAACGGTAGAAACTAGAATCAACATCACTTCTGTCATCGGCGAAGTATAAGCAGTGCAATCAAGATGATACAATAATTGACAAAAACACTAGGTCTTTATCAAACTTCGTTTTCATCTAAAATTGAATACAAAGAGAGAGCCTTATGATTGTTGAACAACAGGTCTTAGACGCACTTCGCGTTATTATTGATCCCGATCTAAATCAAAACATCGTGGAGTTAGGTTTTGTAAAAGACATCTGCATCGAAAAAGAAAAGGTGAGCTGCACCATTGAACTCACCACACCAGCTTGCCCCATCAAAGAGCAGTTTCGCCAACAAGCGCATGATCTTCTCATCGCACTTCCTAACATCAGTCATGTTAATATCAATATGACTGCACAAGTACGCCAAGCACCATCAAAAAAAGCCATTCAGGGTATCAAAAATATCATTGCAGTTGCTTCAGGAAAAGGTGGTGTTGGTAAATCCACCACAGCAGTCAACACAGCCATCGCATTGGCGCAAACAGGCGCGAAAGTGGGACTACTTGATGCTGATATTTACGGGCCATCCATACCGCATATGATGGGGCTTCAACATGAAAAACCAAGCACTTCAGAAAAACAGTTACAGCCACTGCACAACTACGGCATTGCCACCATGTCCATCGGTTATCTTGTGGATGAATCTGATGCCATGATTTGGCGTGGCCCTATGGTCTCAGGTGCAGTCATGCAACTTATTCAAGATGTTGCATGGGGCGAATTGGACTACCTCATCATCGATTTACCACCTGGAACAGGGGATATTCACCTCACATTGGTGCAAAAAATCCCTTTGTCAGCTGCCTTGATTGTCACAACACCACAAAAAATTGCTTTACTGGATTGCGCCAGAGGCATCGCCATGTTTAATAAAGTTAAAGTACCAGTATTGGGTATTGTTGAAAACATGAGCGAATTTATTTGCCCTCACTGCAACAAAGGAAGTCATATTTTCTCTTCAAAGGGTGCTGAAGAACTTGCAAAACAACATCAAGTTTCAATTTTAGGCCACATTCCACTTGACCTTAAGATAAGAGAAAGCAGCGACAATGGCATACCCATTACCGCGCAAGATCCTCATGCAAGTCAAAGTAAAATCTACCAAAGTATTGCTGGAAAAGCCGCATCAGTACTAAGCACCATTCATGCAAAAAAAGCACGCCAAATTCCTATTATCAGTGTGTAATACCAGAAAAAGTGACGAAACATCATAGCTAGGCTAAAATATGTTTCGTATACTTCATCTTTAAGGAATGGATACTGCTATGAAACATAATGTTAAACACCTTATCCAAAGGATAAAACTACTCAATGAAATCGGTCTTTCCTTATCGACTGAACGGGATCATGCCTCTCTCATGGAGAAAATTTTGCTGGGTGCCAAGGAAATCACCCATGCAGATGCAGGGACCTTATACATCTTAACACCTGAGAGAACATTAGAATTTGTTGTAGTTCATACAACAAGCCTCAATTACCATATGGGCGGCACCAGCCCTAAGCCCGTTAGTTTTGCTGCTATCCCATTGGAAAAAGAAAATGGTGAAGCTAACGATACTTTAGTCGCTGTTTATACGGCTCTTTATGGTAAAACAGTTAATGTTGAAGATGTCGGAGAAAACAAGCAGTTTGATTTTTCTGGTGCCCACGCCTTTGACAAGAAAACGGGTTATACTTCTGTATCTTTTTTGAGCATTCCGATGGTGAACCATGAAGGCGATATTATCGGTGTTCTTCAGCTTTTAAATGCTCAAAACAATGACAATCAGATCATTGCTTTTGATCATGAAAGTCAGCAGTTTACAGAGTCACTAGCATCCCAAGCAGCGATAGCTTTAAGCAATAAATATTTAATCGAAGAAATGCGAGAGCTTTTTGAATCTTTTATCCGTCTAATGGCTAAAGCCATTGATGAAAAGTCACCACACACTGGAGAACATTGCCGTCGTGTTCCCAAGTTAACACTGATGCTGGCTGATGCCGCAACAAAAAGTGACTTATTACCTGACTTCTCACTAGATGAAAAAGAACGTTATGAACTTGAGATTTCAAGTTGGCTTCATGACTGTGGGAAAGTCACCTCACCTGTTCACATCATTGAAAAATCAAAGAAACTACAAACCATCTTTGATCGCATTCAACTTGTGGAGCAACGCTTCGAGCTCATAAAGCGCGATACTGAAATTCAATATTTAAAAGCATGTATTGACACACCACATCAGCAAGCAGAGCTCAAAGAAATATGGATAAACACAACAAAACAACAAGAAAGCGACTTTTGTTTTTTAAAAACATGCAATACAGGTAGTGAATACACCACACCAGAGACAATCCAAAGAATTCAACATATTGCCCAAAGATGGCAATGGACGAACAACCAAGGTCAACAACAAACCATTCTGACAAAGGATGAGGTCAAAAATTTAAGTATCGTAAAAGGAACGCTCACAACAGAAGAGCGCCAACTGATGAATAACCACATTAATGTGACCATTGAAATGTTAGAGTCTTTACCTTTTCCTAAACATTTAAAGCGGGTGGCTCAATATGCAGGCGCGCACCATGAACGCGTAGATGGCAAAGGCTTTCCATATGGACTCAAAGGAGAGACTTTTCCAATTCCTTCTCGCATCATGGCTATCGCAGATGTTTTTGAGGCTTTAACTTCAAGTGACCGACCTTATAAGAAAGCGATGCCGCTTTCAAAGTCAATTGAAATCCTTACTTCTATGGCGTCTACAGGACATATCGATCCAAATATTTTTCAAGTGTTCATGCAAGAGAAGGTCTATCTGGAATATGCACATGCTTACCTTGATACCGAACAGATTGATATTGATTAAATCAGCCTCGCATTCCACGCCCGCACAGGAGATTAACATGGTACCACAACTAAAATTATTCATCGCATTATTATTCATCGCATTCATCGCAATCTCACCAACAATGGCTAGCAGCCATATGATCACACATAGTGATGATAGCAGCTCTTCTGATGAAAGTAGCTCAGGAGAAGATAACGACTCTCACTAATACACACATCAACCCACAAAAAAAGGGTGCCAAAACGGCACCCTTTTTCTTATAAAGCTAGAACTTAGCTCTTTTTATCTTCCATCAGACGATGAATAATAGGATTCAAAATCAATTCCATTGCAAACAACATTTTCGTTGCAGGAACAACGATTGTGTTCGGACGAGACATGAATGAATTGGGCATCATTGAAAGAAAATATGGGAAATCAACATTCCACTTTGCAGGGTCTCTAAAGTGAATCACAAGTAAACTTTCATCTGGTGTTGGCACATCACGTGCAATAAATGGGTTTGATGTATCAACCAAAGGTACACGTTGAAAGTTAATATCAGCATGTGTGAATTGTGGTGTGATATGATGAACATAATCATTCATCCGTTGCAAAATCGTATCAACAACAACTTCTGACGCATAGCCACGCATTTGTGTATCACGGTGAATTTTTTGAATCCATTCTAAGTTCACAACAGGCACGATACCAATCAATAAATCCGTGTGCTTTGCAACATTAATATTGGCATCAGCATCAGTATCCTTTGGAACATAACCACCGTGTAGGCCTTCATAAAATAATAAATCAGAACCTTCAGGGATATTTTTCCATGGTGTAAAGGTACCAGCAGGTTGCTTAAAAGGTATGCCTTCTTCATCACTATGAATATACAAACGACGTTCACCGCTGCCTGTTTTACCGTATTCTTCAAATAAACCAGCTAATTTATCCAACCTATTCGCTTTATCAGAAAAATGGCTAAGGCGTTCATCGCGTGCTTCAAATTCTTTAGCAGCTACCTTAAAACCAGCACGATCAAATCGATGAAAACTATCGCCTTCCACCACAGCTGGTATCAGATGTTCACGACGAAAAATATGTTCAAAGGCAACTTTAGCCGTACTCGTTCCTGCTCCTGAAGAGCCTGTAATCGAAATAATAGGATGCTTTTTTGACATTTATTCCTCCATTAACAGGTATTGAACCTGCATTTGTATAAAACATACTTTAAAAAAATTGTGCGTAGATCACAAGGCCTGCAAACAAAAGACAGCCGCCACCCAATGAATAAAGCGTTAGCTTGCGAAATATAGGAACTTGTAGACCAATAATCACACCACTAATCAAAATGAATAAAAAGACAATCGATGCGGAAATAGCAAAGATATCAAAGATATCACCACCCTTCCCTTTATGTAAACGCATAAAACGATTATACCAACTTGGGGTTTTTACCGTTAACACCGCATGCAACCCACCCTTAGAAGAAGGGCGAAGTGTCGCACGGTGATTCTTACCGCTCCAAGTAAACTTATAAGAGTTCCGTTTACGATCACTTTTTAATTTTGCTTTACCTAAAGGCTCATTAATACCTAACTTAGCCAGCTCAACACGTGTGACGGATTTTAAAAGTTTATAGTCACGGTGCAATGGTTTTTCAACCTGAATTCGGTATTCCGTAGAATATGAACTCGGTTTATAATTCCACGTATAAAGAGCTCCTGTGATAAAAAACATCACAGCAATGGCCAGCGTAAGACCCGCCATGATCAAGTGTAACTTGACCAAAAGTTGTCGATTAAACATTTATTTTTACTACCTTTCTTTTTAAAATTTACTTATTCTTTAATGTTTTAAGCCTTTTTTGTAGGCGCGTTGCACGGCCAAGGCTAGAGTTATATTCTTTATTCTCTGGCATCAAATGCACAGCAACCTGCCAATGGCTCACGGCACTGCCAAGCTTTTCTTGTAAAAAGGCCTGACGGCCAAGCTCATAAGCTTGCTGTGCTAAAGCCTGACGTTTCTTTAAAATAAGCGCTAAATACCCAGCAGAGTCGCCACCCTGTTTTTGAAAAAGGTCAGCGGCTTGTTTGGCTTTTATCCATTCTTCTTTTTGAATATAAGATTCAATCATCTCAGACGTAACGATTGGTTTTTTTGTTTTAGCTGGCGCACGCTTTGTGACTCGTGTTCTTGCTGCTTTTGCACCAGGTAGGCGCACACCTTCGTGTATGGCTTTTTTAATTCGTACTAATAATTGCTTAGCATGAGCATCATTCTTGGCGTTAAAACGAGCGTAGGAAACCATTTCAGCATAGGCAGCCTCAGGATAACCTTCTTTCAAAAAACTTTCAGCTTGTTTTATCGAATACTCACTATGATTTTTAATCCGATCTTCGATGCGTTGTTGATGCTGCTGAAAAACTTCATCATTTTTTGCCAGTCCTTTGGGCGCTGTTGCATAAAATGCCAATGTTTTTTTCAATGAATCATCTTCCGCACTTCGTTTCTTCAATAAACTATTTAACAGGTTCTGATGTACTTTTGTTTGCATTAACACAGCACTTTTTTCTAAAGCACTATCACCAAGAGCAAGTTCTGATGCATGGATATAGGCATCATAAGCTTCCTGCCAACGTCCTTGCCAACGCGCTTCTTTGGCTTCTTTTTTCTTTGCTTTCAATTCTTTTATACGACGAGGCTCTACCTTTTTCTTAAGCAAAATCATCGCTTCTGAATATTGCACGTGGGTATTTTTCATCGCATATAAGGCATCCCTAGCACGCATCACATCGCCACTTTTTAAATAAGTTTGCGCTCGCACATACAAGTCTTTCTCAAGCGATTTTGTATGCTTTTTTGTCCCTCCGCCCGAACACGCGATGAGTGTCGAACTTAGCAAAATAAGCATAACCCACTTTAATCCATAACTAACTTTACGCATGACTAATCCCCATTATCATTTATTTCTGTAGAGCTAATTTCACAGCATGATCTATCTCAGCCAGCAAAGCATCATTCATACAAAGCACACCACACTCCAAAGGCTCTTTAACACCTTTCACTTGCTGTAGCCCAATGCTCCGAAACTCAAAATCATCACCTAACGCATCAAACATACCTTGATGTAAGGCAACTTCACCACCAGCCCCTAGACCACCCATGCGTGAAGCAACATTCACAGGATTACCAATCAAAGTATACTCTAAGCGCTCAGCAGCACCAATATTACCCACAATGGATTTTCCTGAATTGATGCCAACCCGAAAAGAAATCGTTGTGCCATCTGGGCGAGGCAGAGCCATTTGCCGTGACGCTTCGCACATTGCCAAGGCAGCCAACGCACAATTTCGTTCATGACTTTTATGTTTTTTCGGGTGATTAAACACAGCCATGACAGCATCGCCAATATATTTATCTACCACACCATCATAATGATCAATAATACGATGAAAAGCCTCAAAATGTTGATTTAAAACACGAATAACTTGCTCAGTCGAAACCGTTTCAGAATAAGATGTGAAACTTACCATATCTGCAAATAAAATGGAGACATCTTGATGATGACTGTCTGTATTAAATTTTCCACCTTCAAACACATCTTCAATTAACTTTGGATTCAGGTAACGGCCAAACACAGTGCGAATTCTTTCTCTGTTTTTAAGTTCCGTCACCATGCGGTTAAATTGCTCTGTGGCATCGGATACCTCATTGTTTCCACTAACGATTAACTGAATATCATAATCGCCTGCAGAAACTTTCTCTGAAGCTTCAGAAATAGCTTCAATCGGTCGACTCATGCGACCCGTCATCCAATACACAAAAAGACTAAAGACAAGCACAATACTGGCTGTTATCCAAAACATCTTTGATTGCAAATCATCGGCTATAGATTCCCATTCCGCATCGGAATATTGCACCGCAATGACACCTAAGTGCGTATCTGCATAAACAATGTTACTCGCAAACCAAAGACTGTCCTTTAAATTGACCACATCCTTATCTTCATGAGAAACCAAAGTAACCACTTTTTTTTCTTCGCTAGAACGGCCTTCTAAAGGTCGATAACTACGAAATTCTTCAGCTGAATCAACGAGCTGAACTTCTTGAACTGATGGTGTGCTGTTGGTAAAATCACTCAACAGTTTATCAATATCAATACCACTTTCTGTCGATAATAGATGAAGTTTTAACTCATCGGCTAAACGCTGAACCTGTGTTTGAGCTTGCTTAGATTGTGTGGCTAACCAAGCATCGTGTTGAATACTCATAATCACAAAAAAGACAAAAGAGACAGCTGCAATGACGACAGAGGCCACAAAGGCTGTCCATTGTAAACGAATAGGAAATCTTATTTTTTTCTTGAGGATCTTCATTTCTTGGCTCATAGGACGGGCATCTTAGCAAAACAAATCTAAAAAGGGTAGCGAGCTTGCAACCCGCTCATCCAAAGGCAACATTCAAGTCCTATGTTTGAATTCATCACACACACTTTACAAGAATACCCTGATGCCATGCTTGAGCAAGAGGCCAGAGTACAAGCTATTTTGCACCATCAAAAAGATCCTTGTCTCATTTTTAGTCAACATCCCGCTTGCTATACCCTAGGCACATCAGGTCATATGGATGATGTATTAAAAACTGAACCTTGTGGTCAAAGCATCCCTGTTTACAAAACAGGGCGTGGTGGTGAAGTCACCTATCATGGCCCTGGCCAACTCATGGTTTATGTGCTGGCTGATTTGCGAAAAAAACAAGATTTACATCAACATATTTGGAACCTTGAAGAGCTGATCATTCAAAGCTTACAGCACTTCTCAATTCAAGCACAACGAAACTCTCGTGGCATTGGTGTGTGGGTGGGTGACAATAAAATAGCTGCTGTGGGTGTGCGCTGCCGTCGCTGGGTCACTTGGCATGGTGTTGCCCTCAATATATCGCCAGACTTATCCCACTATCAAGGTATCGTTGCTTGTGGCATGCAAGACAATCCTGTCACCTCAATGGAAAAACAAGGTCTGACAGTACAACGCGAAACATTAGAGAAGGTTCTTCAACAACACTGCTTAAGCCTATTTAGCTAAGCGCGTTTGAAACGAAACAAGGGTTCACCCATCCAGTGAGCGATACAAGCATAGAGACCACAACCTCCACCAACCATCAGACCAAGCCACAAACCTTGATATAAAACACCTTGCAATGGAAATGACCACAACATTTCAACAAGCAGCAAATAAACAATCATCGGCACCACTGCAAGCACCGCTTTCAACATACGCTGCAATGCCTGCACACCAAAAAGCTTCCCATGCCTGTTTTGTAAAAAGTGAATCAACAATAAGACATTGATTAACGATGATAAGGATGTTGCCAATGCCAAACCAAGGTGTTGCATGGATTCCAATAAAATCAATGCAAAACCAATATTTGCTCCCACGCTAATCACCGCAAACCGTGTTGGCGCTTTGGCCTCATGCTGTGCATAACAAGCTGTTGCCAATATCTTCACCCAGCAAAAACACAATAAGCCCACCGCATACATCAACAATGTTTGAGTTGTTGCAATCGTATCCCTATGTGAAAACGCACCATGTTCAAACAATGTCATCACC
The DNA here is from genome assembly GCA_030950585.1 of Mariprofundaceae bacterium. GTDB lineage: Bacteria > Pseudomonadota > Zetaproteobacteria > Mariprofundales > Mariprofundaceae > JAUZRG01. Next base: position 16,867 of record JAUZRG010000051.1, read on the forward strand.
ACAGGCTCTGCCAATAAAAAAATACCCACCATTGCAGGGATGCAAATCCAACTTAACCAAACCAGACCATGCCTCAAGTCAGATAAGGCCTTTTCCTTTTGGCCAGCAGCAAAATGTGAAGATAACGCAGGGAGTAATGCGGTGCCCATCGCAATACCAAACAAGCCCAAAGGCAATTGCACAATACGATCAGCATAATATAAATAAGAAACAGCCCCCACAGGCAAAAGGGTTGCCAGTGCCGTCCCTATCAAAATATTAATTTGTACCGCAGAAGTACCCAGCACAGCAGGAAAGAACAAACGCATGGTACGCGCAATGGCAGGAAGACGAAAATTCAAACGAGGTCTTGGCACCCAACCAATGGCTTTCAAAGCTGGAAACTGCACAGCCAACTGCATCACACCACCCAACAAAACACCCCATGCCAAAGCCAAGGCAGGGCTTTCCATCATCGGAGCAAAACAGACTGCACCGATAATCATACCTACATTTAATAAAACAGGGGTTGCCGCTGGCACTGCAAATTTACGATAAGCATTTAACACCGCCCAAGCCATGGCTGTTAAGGAAATTAAAGCCAGATAAGGAAACATCCAACGCGCTAACGTCAGTGTTTGTTGCCAACGGTTTGGCTCATCGGCAAATCCCGGTGCAAAAGCCAATAATAACCAAGGCATCAACAACATACCTAAAACTGTAAACACCAACAAACTCAACAACAATAAGCCTGCCATAGCATTTAGATATTGGTGAACTTCTTCTTCACCTTTTTCTTTTTGCTCAGCCAAAACAGGAACCAGCGCCACCGTAAAACTACCTTCTGCAAAAATCCTGCGAAAAAAATTAGGCAATTTAAAGGCTACAAAAAAGGCATCTGCAAGCATCCCTGCACCTAAAACGCGAGCAATTAAGACATCACGAACAAAGCCCAGAACACGAGAAAGAAGCGTCCATATGCCTACCGTACTCACGCGCTTTAAGAGTTGTTGATTTGACTTATCTTGCTGATCACCCACAATGCCCACCTTTTTAAAAGAACCAAGTCTAACGCTATTTGCGAAAGGAGGTGATTTTTTTATGCCTGGAATTAGAGTCCATGCTGATGAATCAGTAGAATTAGCCCTAAAACGTTTTCGTAAACAGGTTGAGAAAGGTGGTGTTATTAGTGAATGCCGCCGTCGTGAAGCTTATGAAAAGCCATCGGTCAAATCAAAACGCAAAAGTGCTGCAGCTCGCAAACGTTTAATGAAACGTTTACGCCGTGTACGTGCGCGTGAAGCTAGAGAATATTAAACTAAATCGTTTAACGGTTTAATTTAATCCTTAATAAGGGGCAGGTTTTCCTGTCCCTTATTTTTTTAACACGATATAATAATAAGATCTTTTGTAAAAACAGGACACATTATGCTAACGCAAACCCTTATCAATGATATGAAAGCTGCCATGAAAAAGCGCGATAAAGTCGCTCTGAATGCCATCCGTATGTTGCGTGCTGCAATCAAAGACTATGAAATCGCTCAAGGCAAAGATGCAGATGATCAAGCCGTCATCTCGCTCATTTCTAAACAAGCCAAAAAACACAAAGAAGCCATCATACAATTTTCTGAAGCGGGTCGTGATGAACTGGCACAAAAAGAAGAACAAGAATTAAAAACTTTAGAAGTTTATTTACCCAAGCAACTTTCAAGTGAAGAAATACAAAGCATGGTCACGCAAGTGGTTTCTGAAATAAGTGCGCAAGGTATGAAAGACATGGGTAATGTCATGCAAAAGATTCGGCCTATGGTTGTTGGAAAAGCGGATATGTCGTTGTTATCGGATATTGTTAAAAAAGCATTGCAATAAACATCTAAAAAAACACTAAACCCTGCTCAGAAAACCTAAGTTTTATCTGGAAATAATTGAGATGATTTTTCCATGTGAGCTTCGCCTATTTCTTTTAGAAAGCTACTGAGCGGTGCATAATCTTGGACAATTTCTGTGAATTCATCCAAAGAAATCATGACCATCTCACAATCATCTGCGGTGATTAACTTCAGTCGATGCTCATCGTTTTTTTCCATCATCATATCAGCAACCAAGTCATCGACATGGTAATAATCAATAATATGAGTGTCATGATGTTGATCGGCAACTTCTATGCGCACAGAACCTTTTGTTAATACACTGACGCTTGGCACACCTTCGTCATCTAAAACTTGCGTTGAAGGCACATGCAGCCATGAAGATTTTTCTGCAATACGACGACGAAGCTCATAAGGCAGTCGACGCAAAATATCATTGCCTGAAAAATGACGCATTCGACAACGAACATCGACTTCTTTTTCTAATGATTTTTCAAGCTCAGGGTGTGACTGAAACAAGGACTCAACGTGTGAACGTGAGAGTTCAAGCAACTGACATGTTTGATTGGCCATCACATCAGCACTGCGCGGATTTCTCGAGAAAAAAGCCATTTCTCCCACCACATCACCACAGCGCAATAAGCTTAAAAAGAAAGGTTCTTCGTCTCCTGATTCTGATGCAAAAACAGACAGCTCACCACCCAAAAGAACATACATACTATCGCCATGATCACCTTGACGAAACAAGTAATCACCTTTGCCTAGAGAGCAATACTTTAGCTTTGTAACTAGTTGATCTAACAAAGATTCTTGTGCAAAATCAAGAAAGGTACTGAAATGGTCAGGCACACTATCCGAAGCTTCTTTTTCCACCATCAACGGGTATTGTTCTTCCAACGTCCTTGCTTGCTCTACTTCGCCAGTGTTAAGTAAAATAGAATGCAATCGCCGTAAGCACTGCAATGCTTTTGTGCGCTTCTCTAGTTTCCACAAGGTCTCGCCATATCGTCTTAAAAAACGCACGTCATCTGGAAAAACTTCCAATAAAGAAGCATACATGGACTCTGTTTGTAACAAGACATCATATTGCTGTGAATGTTTCATGTAGTGCTTTGCTCCTATGACTTACAGACAACTGGCTCTATGACGAAGTAAATGATCAGCAAGAACCAATGCCAACATAGCCTCCAAAATAGGTACGCCTCGAATACCAACACAAGGATCGTGCCGACCCTTGGTTTGCACCATGGTTTCATGACCATGAATATCCATCGTATGGCGAGGAATTAAAATAGATGATGTTGGTTTAAAACCAACGCGAGCATGAATGGTATCGCCATTAGAAATACCACCTAAAACACCACCTGCATGGTTACTACTAAAACCACTTTTAAAAAGCTCATCACCAAACTCAGAGCCCTTTGCATTAACACAGTCAAAGCCATCACCAATTTCAACCGCTTTCACAGCTTGTACAGACATCATGGCTTTTGCAATATCAGCATCCAAACGATCAAAAACGGGTTCACCCAAACCAGGCATCACACCAGTGGCTTGAACCACAACAGCTGCACCAATAGAATCCCCTGTCTTACGCAACTTATCCATATAATCAGCCATTTCTTGCGCTGCTTCTGCATCAGGACAAAAGAAGGGATTATTGGTAATTTCATCACGATCAAATCGTTTGGGATCACAGCGAATAGGGCCAAGTTGATCCACCCATCCAACAATTTGAATACCAAAATGATGAAGTAACTTCAGCGCAACGCCACCAGCCGCAACACGCATGGCCGTTTCACGCGCACTGGCTCGGCCACCACCACGATAGTCTCGACGATGATATTTTTTAAAGAAAGTATAATCTGCATGACCAGGGCGAAATTTATCTTTTATCTCGCCATAATCTTTACTGCGCTGATCTTCATTGCGAATAAGTAATGCGATTGGTGTTCCTGTCGTTTTACCTTCAAACACCCCAGAAAGAATTTCAACAGTGTCCGATTCTCGACGTTGTGTTGTATAACGAGACTGACCCGGTTTACGACGATCCAGAAAAGGCTGCAAATCAGCTTCCGATAATGATAGTCCTGCGGGACAACCTTCCACAACGGCCGTCAATGCAGGACCATGAGACTCTCCTGCCGTTGCAACACGAAATAATTGCCCAAATGAACTTCCTGACATCAGCTTGCTCCAGGATCACCAGCACCAACATTGAAACCAGCATCCACATAATGAACTTCACCGCTCACACCTGAAGCCATATCAGATAAGAGATATAACGTGGAATTACCTACTTCACGTTGCGTCACATTGCGATTCAACATAGATCCGCGCGCACTTTTTTCCATCAAACGGCTAAATTCGCCCACAGCAGAAGCAGCCAGCGTTCTAATGGGCCCAGCAGAAATAGCATTCACACGAATACCATCTTCACCTAAATCGGCAGCTAGATAGCGTGTTGCAGATTCTAAAGCAGCCTTTGCAACGCCCATCACACTATAGTTTGGCACAGCACGCATAGAACCAAGATAAGACATAGTCACAAGGCTTCCACCGGGTTTCATCAAACCTTTCGCTCGGTTTGCAACCGCCACAAAAGAATAGGCTGAAATATTTAATGCCAATTGAAAGTCATCACGGGTCGTGTCTGAAAAACGACCACGTAACGCATCTTTATTGGCAAATGCAATGGAGTGAACCACGAAATCAACCTCACCCCAATGCTCTTTTACTTTATCGAAGAACTGATCTATTTGTGCATCATCACTAACATCTAAAGGTTCAATAAATGTGCTATTAAGTGATTCTGCCAAAGGTCGAACACGCTTTTCAAGCGCGTCACCTACATAGGAGAATCCCAACTCAGCCCCCGCTTCATGGCAAGCCTGAGCGACACCCCAAGCAATGGACTTGGCATTTGCCACACCGAGAATCAAGCCTTTTTTACCTGTTAATATGCCCACAATACATCCCCTTAAAGCTTTAAAAAACGTGAATTAACCATTATGACAATGATCTGCTTACTGTTGTGTGTTTATTATATTTCATATCAGTTATCTGATTGAATCGCTGGAATATATAAACATTTACATAGAAGTACAAACACTGGCATAGCCCCATCGCTAGACGCAGCAGCTCTGAAGTTAAAAGCCTTCGTTACCCACATGACAAAATGATTGCTTGTACAGCAGCCATTAGAGCAGGTCCTGCGGTCTCTGTGCGCATAATACGTGCACCAAAAGCCAAGCGTTCACAGCTAAGATCTTCCAGTATCGCAATGTCACTTAAACTCCAACCACCTTCAGGGCCAATACATAAGGTCACCGTTTCACCTGCAACAACACATGCTTGAAACTGTGCCCACTGCTCAACACCTGCCTCTGGGTGCAAAATAAACCCTTTCCCCTGTATATCTACTTGATTAAGACGAGAACGCCAACACACCTCAGGCACCAACACACGTTGGCTTTGCTCCGAAGCTTCCACAACAATTTTTTGCCAACGATCCATGCGCTGTTCAAGTTTATTGGTATTTAATTTTAATGCACTTCTTTCACTATTGGATACTTGAATACTTGCAACGCCAAGTTCAGTGGTCTTTTGCAACATTGTTTCAATGCGATCACTGCGGTTAGAACATTGAATCAAATGTACCCCAACACTCAACTCAGTCTCTACTTCCAAACAACTTTTCACCGTACAACCAGCTTCGGCTTTATGCAGACGATGCAGTTCCGCTTCATACTCAGCACCATCACCATTAAAAAGGGTGATACAATCACCTACAGACAGACGCATCACTGTGCGTAAATAATGTGCTTGCTCACTATCTAAAATAACTTGTTGATTTTTTTTAAGATCTTGTAAAACGAAAAGACGATGACGTGACATATTGAAAATGTATTTTTTTTACTTCAAAACATCAATATTTTATTTTAAAATCCTGACATTCATCGGCTAAACACTGTTCTTCCTGAACAGACGTGACTTCTGCTAAGGCAGGCCCTTGTGAAGCCAAGTGTGCATCCTTTTCATTGATAGCACATCACCCACCAAAAAAACTTGTACACAACCATCATCACAGTTACGTATCCAACCATATTGAGGCCTAGTTCAATCGCCTTTTGCTTTGTTTCATAACGAAAGCAAACACCTTGAACCACACCAGAGATACGAAACTGACGATAAGTAAGCACGCTAAAGCTTATCTTGTGAGTGGCATACTTCGCTAAAATCATATGCAGGTATTTCATAAGGGTGCGCACGGTGTAAAGCACGCCGAACATCCAGGATTCGCTCTTCTCTTACCAAGATTTCAATGCGGTACTCATCCACCATTTCCAGTTTTCCCACATGCCCAATGGCTGGATTACTGCCTTTTTCTGGCTTAAATTGCCCAACACCTAAGACTTGCCAGCAACACTGCGTATAACCATCATACTCACCAGCTCCCGTTGCAAACAAAGCATACTTCACAATTTCCAAATGAGACTTAGGCACATAAACACAAAATTTGTACATAAATCACACCTTTAATTCTTTAGTTTGTTGCAAACCACGCATAAAATCTTGCACAGCCATCACACGCTTACCTTCAGGCTGAACCTGCGTAACACGATAAGTAGAATCCAAACACCCCACATCAAAGGTGTTTTTTTCGAGTAAAACATCACCGCAATTTAGATTACTGTTTTGCGCAATAACCTCACCTGAGATGATTTTCAACCACTTACCTTGCAACATGGTTCTTGCACCCGGCTTGGGCGTAAAGGTTCGCACTTGACGACCCACCAAGGTGGCACTTTTTTGCCAATCAATAATCCGCTCATCATTTGTGATTTTATGAGCATAAGAAGTGCCCTCATCTGGTTGTGGCTCGGCAATAAGCGTCGCATCAACAATGTCTTTCAAGCTCTCCACTAAAAGCTCAGCTCCTTGGTTCATCAGCGTGTCACGTAAAGATACTGTCGTCGTATCTGTTTCAATGGGAACCACACAACGACTATATACTGCACCCGTATCCAAGCCTTGATCCATCGCCATCACACAAACACCCGTTTCGGCATCTCCTGCCAACAAAGCCCTTTCAATAGGAGCTGCGCCACGCCAACGAGGCAGCAATGATGCATGTAAATTGACCGCGCCAAATGTCGCCGCAGTCAACCAACTTTCAGGTAAGATCAGACCGTAAGCGACCACAATCAAGACATCCGCTTTCTTTTGTTGCAGCCAAAGCAAACTTTCTTCATCTTGCTTTAAAGATAATGGGGTGATGACATCAATCTGATGCTTTAAGGCATATGACTTCACTGCCGATGCCTGCATTTTCATCCCACGCCTTGCCTTTGTGTCGGCGCGAGATACCACACCGACAAGCTCAATACCTTCCGATTGATGTAGTGCTTCCAAACAAGGAAGAACCATTGCGGGTGTTCCAGCGAAGATAACTTTCAAGATTCATCCTCCTGCATTTTCTTAATCCGCCTCACCACCATTTTTCGCTTTAAAACAGACAAATGATCAATAAAAATTTTACCATCAAGGTGGTCAAACTCATGCTGTAAAGCGACAGCCTGAAAGCCTTCAAAGTGACTTTCATGGGATTGCCCTTCTAGGTCCACCCAACGCACTTTAATGGATGTTGCACGCTGCACATTTTCATAAACCTTAGGTAATGAAAGACAACCTTCCTCACCCTTTTCAGAGCCAGAACGGGCGATGATTTCTGGATTAATCCAAACATGCAGCTCACGCTCAGAGTCTTCTTCTTTGCGCCACGCAATATCTGTTACAGCCACACGTTTAGCCACACCAATTTGAGTGGCCGCCAAGCCAACACCAGGTGCGGCATACATGGTCTGAGCTAAATCCTCGATAAGCGCATGAATGTCACTGGAAATAGGCAAGCTTACTTCACTTGCAACTTCACGTAGTTTTTTATTGGGAAATGTTAAAATGTCACGAATAGTCATAAGGCAAGTAGCGTAGCCAACATCATAAAGATGTCCAGCTGACTACACCAAAGGACAGCGTGACTGTGCATCCCAAAGCCTATCTTTCTTTACCAAACCATGCTCAATATGTTGCCATGCAGCATAAGCAATCATCGCTGCATTGTCTGTGCAGTGTTGCCCCGCAGCAAAACAAACAGACACATCATGCTCACTTGCTTGGGCTATCATGCGTTCACGCAGGTAAAGATTCGCAGCCACACCACCCGCCACCCATAAATGAGAGACTTGCTCTTCTACACAAGCACGAAGACTTTTTTTCACTAGCACATCAACAATAGCTGCCTGTAAACTAGCCGCTAAATCATTTTTCCATTGTTGATCTTGTTGTTGAATATCCGTACCACGAACTTTATACATCAATGCTGTTTTTAGGCCTGAAAAACTGAAGTGTAGGTTTTTTTTATGAAGCATCGGACGAGGTAAATCAAAGCGTTTGGGATCACCCTGCTCTGCCATTTTTGCAATCACAGGCCCGCCTGGATAAGGCAAACCCAACAAACGCGCGCACTTATCAAAGCACTCTCCTGCCGCATCATCCAAGCTTTGCCCCAACAAACGATACTGACCCACAGCATCCACAGCCACCAATAAGGTATGCCCACCCGACACCAATAAAGTCACACAAGGTAACTGCAACGGCTGCATGATCCCTGGTGACAACAAGTGACCTTCAAGATGATTAATAGGAATAACAGGACAGCCATATACCACCCCCATCGCCTTGGCATAGCTAACACCCACCAATAAAGCACCCATCAAACCAGGGCCATGTGTTACGGCAATGGCATCAGGAAAAGAACTTAAGCCAGCTTCCTTTAATGTTTGATCTACCAATGCTGGTAAAAATTTTAAATGCTCACGAGAAGCCACTTCAGGCACAATGCCACCAAAACGATTATGTGTTTCTATTTGTGAATAAATCTTTTCACCCAAAACACAGCCAGATACGCTATCGTAAATAGCCGTGGCACTTTCATCACAAGATGTTTCAATCCCTAAAATATACATAACAACCTTTGAATGACCTTCTCTTAGAAGGTCTTTTTATAAAGAAATATAATGCTTAAGCATGCTCATGAATATAAGTGCAAAGATGCAAACAAAAATGAATCCAGAAGAAGAGTCAAGCATCATTCTTTCTTTTTACAAAAGAAGCTTAAAAAAACTTCATTTTACTCTATACGCAAAGAAAGCAATACTACGCCAAACTGGAGGGTGCGCATGCCATCAATTATATTTCTTTTGTTAATTTTTTTCACCTTTTCGACAGAGGCTGTATCCGAAGAACTCACAACAGATAACTATGTTCAACCCATGCAAGAAACAGAGACTTACACCCAAACAATAGATGACGCTTATACTCAAACAGCAGATGATGACACTCAGATGACAGATGATCCATACGCGCAAGGCACAGATAGCTACATCCAAGCAGGTGCCGCTGAAGATCAGTATGCACAAAACAACGCAGCCGTTGAAGAAGATCACGAGGAAGATGTCGCCACACAGCATCTTACCACAGCACCTAAAGTCGATTTAAAAACTCTCAGAGACCCGTTTATTTCTTATTTTGATAAAGCGCGTCAAGAACAATTAGAAAAAATACGGACGAGAGAACGCATGGCTAAAGCAGCATCGACAGAGCTTGACCCCGAAGTCAGTAATCACATCAATGCACAGCTTATTCGTCCTCATGATCCACTCGAAGAATTTGACCTTAGCACGCTCAAGCTCGTCGCCATTATGGAAGTCGGGCGAGAACGCATTGCCATGATTGAGAATTCAAAAAAAATAGGGTTCACGGTTCGTGTCGGTGAATACATGGGAACACATAATGGCCGTATCACGCATATTACAGATGATAGCATCATCATATTAGAGACAGTATTAAGTCCTGCTGAAGAGCTTGTTGTGGAAGAAACAACCTTGGTTCTTCACTCTGATGCGAATGAATAAACATATCCAAACGATTTTTCACACTTTTCAACAACAAAACCCTGAACCAAAAACAGAGTTAATCTATCATAATGTATTTGAACTTTTGATTTCAGTTATTCTATCAGCACAAGCCACTGATATTAGTGTGAATAAAGCGACGAAAGCCTTATATAAAATTGCATCAACACCAAAGCAAATGCTGTCGTTAGGAGAAGAACCGCTTAAAAAGCACATTTCTTCTATTGGCCTTTACCATAGTAAAGCCAAATACATCATCCAAACCAGCCAACGTTTAATTGAACACTTTTCAAGTCAGGTACCCAGTAATAGCACGGACTTACAAAGCTTGGCTGGTGTGGGTCAAAAAACGGCTAACGTGGTCTTGAATGTTTTTTTTAATCAACCGACCATGGCTGTAGATACCCATGTTTTTCGTGTTTCCAACCGAATGAACTTAGCACAAGGCACAACACCGCAGGCCGTCGAAAAAGGTTTGTTAAAAAACATTCCCGACACTTACCTGCTGCATGCACATCACTGGCTTATTCTGCATGGTCGCTATGTGTGTAAAGCGCGCGATCCTCAATGCTTAAACTGCCCTGTTTCACAATATTGTGATTGGAAAAAAATTAGTCAGTGACCACAACCTTCTTCACCATGCACATGGCCATGTGTCACTTCTTCTTCAGTTGCATCACGAATCGCGATAACTTCCACATCAAAATGGAGTGTTTTACCTGCCAAAGGGTGATTCGCATCAATACTAATATGCGTCTCATCCACTGCGATCACTTCAACAAGGTCAACGCCATCTTGAGTTTCTGCTTCAAAACGCATTCCAACTTCAATCTCACCATCAAATTCAAACTTATTACGTTCGATCTTTTCAAGTAGTTCTTCAGAGCGTTCGCCATAACCATCTTTAGGAGGAAGGGTAACCACAACACGGTCGCCAGCGGTTTTTTCTTCGAGCACTTCTTCTAAGCCTGGCACTAAGATTCCCAAGCCATGAATATAGTCTAAAGGTTCACCATCACGTGATGAATCAATCACAGCATCATCAGAGCCCGTTAAGGTATAATGAATAGTGACGGCTTTGTGTTTTGATATTTGCATTGATAACCTCTGTGTAAAAAAGGCGAACTATTCCTATGAATTTCATAGAATACAATCAACAAAGTACACAGATGATACCCACAAAAGACTTAGGCTGATTTACCTACCTAATGAATCCTGCCACTATTCTGCCCACTATGACTGCAACTATTCTTGATGGTAAAACCCTCTCCCAACGTCTACGTCAACACATGTGTGATGACGTAGACCACATATCACCACAATACGGTCGCCTTCCCGGTTTAGCCGTTATTTTAGTCGGCGATGACCCTGCATCCGAAATTTATGTCAACAGCAAGAAGAAAGCCTGTGAAGCCGTAGGCATTCATTCTTTTTCGCATGAACACGATGACCAGATTAGCCAACAAGATTTATTAGCGTTAATCGAATCATTAAACCAAGATGACCGTGTCGATGGTATTTTAGTTCAATTACCATTACCAAAGCACATTGATTCTGAAACCATTTTAGAAAGCATCCTTCCTCATAAAGATGTCGATGGCTTTCATCCTTACAACATCGGACGACTAGCGGTTCGCCTACCTGGCTTACGCTCATGCACCCCTTATGGTTGTATGAAATTGTTAGAAGAAACTGGTGTGGACTTACATGGCAAGCATGCAGTGATTGTCGGTGCTTCTAATATTGTGGGTAGACCCATGAGTCTTGAGTTATTACTTGCAGGTGCCACAACGACCGTGTGCCACCGCTTTACCAAAAACCTTGAAGCTCACATTCGACAAGCTGATATTGTTGTCGCTGCTGCGGGTAAACAAGGCCTGATTGATGGCGAATGGATCAAAGAAGGTGCCATTGTATTGGACGTGGGTATTCATCGCCAAAGCAATGGCAAGCTATGTGGTGATGTGGACTTTGAAAAAGCATCGCAACGTGCAGGATGGATTTCACCCGTCCCTGGCGGCGTTGGCCCCATGACCATTACCATGTTATTACACAATACCATTACCGCTTATAAACAGCATCTTGGAGATTAGTTTGGAACTCAAAAACACCGCACTACACGCACAACATCTTGAATTAGGTGGCAAGATGGTTCCCTTCGCAGGTTTTTCAATGCCTGTTCAATACACATTAGGTGCATTAAAAGAATATCACTGTGTTCGTGCTGAAGATAGCTGTGGTATCTTTGACATTAGTCATATGGGACAAGTTCGCGTGACTGGCCCTGATGCTTTGGCTTTTTTACAGTTTTTCAGCACCAATGACGTGAGCCAACTCAAGGATGGCCAAGTGCAATATGCCGCTCTTTTGGACGAGAATGCGGGTTTTATTGATGATATCACCGTATATCGTATCAACGCGACGCACTATTATTTATGCATTAATGCAGCCAATACCGACAAAGATGTCGCTCACCTACAAGAACATGCTCAAGCATTTAATGTCACAGTCATAGATGAATCACCACAAACAGCACTACTCGCCCTGCAAGGCGCAACAGCACAAGCATTATTACAAGCGATTTGCCAAGAAAACCTTGCCGATATCGCTTATTATCGCTTTGCTGAAGTCAGTCTACTCGGCCAAAAAGCCTTGATTTCACGGACAGGCTATACAGGTGAGGATGGTTTTGAACTCTACCTTCCAAACCAAGATGCGGCTGCCGTTTGGTCAAACTTAGTCACCGCTGGAGCAATTCCGATTGGTTTAGCTGCACGCGATATGCTGCGCACCGAAATGGGTTATGCCCTTTATGGTCATGAAATTCATGCCGATATTACCCCTGTGGAAGCAGGTCTGATGTGGATTTGTAAACTGGATAAAGGAAACTTCATGGGTCGTGATGCTTTAATCACACGCAAAGAAAACGGTAAACAATGGCAAAAAGTTGCCCTCAAACTTGAAGGACGTGGTATTCCTCGTGAACACTACGCCGTCTTTGCCAATGATGAACAAGTCGGTGAAGTTACATCTGGTTTATTCTCCCCCCTAGCAGGTGGTGGTGTCGCTTTAGCTTATGTGAAACCAGAACAAGCCGATGCAGTCTTGAACATTGATATCCGTGGCCGAAAAATACCAACCACACGCACAAAAACACCCTTCGTACGTAGCTGTGTCAAAAAATAATTTTTATTTACAACCTTTTAATTTAGAGAGATACTTATGAGCATTCCAACCGATTTAAAATACACCAAAGACCACGAGTGGGTACGCCTTGAAGGCGAAACGGCAATATTTGGTATTAGCCAACATGCCCAAGAAGCCTTAGGTGACATCGTTTTTGTCGAGCTTCCTGAGCTAGAAACCAAGCTCGATGCAGGTGAAGCCATTGCCGTTGTTGAGTCCGTCAAAGCGGTTTCTGATGTATACGTACCTGTCACAGGTGAAGTGATTAAAATCAATGAATTATTAGAAGAAACACCTGAGCTTGTGAACAATGATTCTTATGGACAAGGCTGGATTGCTAAGCTGAAAGTCAGTGCCGATATGGATACCTCTAGCTTGATGGATGCGACTGCATACCAAGCTTTTCTTGATCAATAAAGATGCGTTTTCTTCCTCATACTGATGCTGACCGTTCGGACATGCTGGCTCAAATGGGCATGCAATCCATGCAAGAGCTGTTTGCCGATATTCCTGAAAACTTTCATATTGAACAAGGCTCGCTTTCCTTAGCCAAGGCTAAAAGTGAAGTTGATATTCTTCGTACCTTCAAAGCAGCTGCCAACAAAAACAGTGATGCACAACAGAACCGTTGTTTTTTAGGTGCGGGAACCTATCACCATGCCATTCCAGCAGCGGTGGATTACATTATTTCTCGTGGTGAGTTTTTAACAGCTTACACCCCTTATCAACCTGAAATATCCCAAGGAACCCTGCAAGCTCTTTTTGAATTTCAAACCATTATTGCGCGTTTACTGGGCATGGAAGTTGCCAATGCCTCCTTGTATGACGCAGCCACAGCTGTAGCTGAAGCCGCTTTAATGGCGAGACGCATCACAAGACGCAAAGATGTGATTTTAGCGGGCAACATCAACCCTCGTTACAGCAAGGTTTGTGATAATTACCTGTCTTATTTAGATGGGGACTGTCATCACGTTTCTGATTTTGAGCAACTCACAAGTCAACTCGACAAGAAGATTTCCTGTGTAATCATTCAAAATCCTGACTTTTATGGCCGTGTGCAAGATTTGCACACCTTACGTGAACAATGTTCACAGCATGGCATTTTGCTGGTTGTATGCTTTGGTGACATTAGTGCCTATGGTTTAATCGCCCCACCGGGTGAATATGGTGCTGATATTGCCGTGGGTTCAGGTCAAAGCCTTGGTATTCCGATGGGTTATGGTGGCCCTCACCTTGGTTTGCTCAGCTGCAAGAAAAAATACCTGCGCCAAATCCCTGGTCGCTTATGTGGTATGACGCAAGACAACCAAGGTCGTCGCGCTTTTACCCTCACTTTATCCACCCGTGAACAACATATCCGCAGAGAGAAAGCCACCTCTAACATCTGCACCAATCAAGGCTTAATGTGTACGGCTGCCGCCAGCTATATGAGCCTGATGGGAGATGCTGGCTTAGAACAAGTGGCCAAACGAAGTGCAGCCGCTCTTCAACGTCTCACCCAAGGTTTACCCCCGCACATTCTGGCTGATGAGGGTGTTCATTATAATGAAACAGTGTTGCACTTTCCTTCACAGCAAGAACGAGACGACTTCTTAGCACGCGCACAACAAGTAAACATCTTTGCGGGCATTCCACTCGAACGCATAAAAAGCACTGCTTCTAAAGCTGCCTTGCTTGTTGCCACCACTGAAATGATCGAAGCAAACGATATTGATGATTATCTACAGCTACTGGGAGGCCAATAATGTTTTCAGGTACGACAGGTATTCAGCATGAAGAAGCCCTCATTTTTGAACGCGAACACCACAACGCAAGTAGTATTCAATTACCTGGTGTGGAAGCTGAGTTAAGCAGTGAATTACTCGCTTTTCAACGTCAAAAATCAGCTCACATTCCCAATTTATCCGAACCAGAAACGGTGCGTCACTTTGTGCGTATGAGTCAATGGAATCATGGTATTGAAACAGGTTTTTACCCGCTTGGTTCTTGCACCATGAAACACAACCCTCGGATCAATGAACAAATCGCGCGCCTTGATGGCTTTGCCCATATTCATCCCGAACAAGCCGATGAAAGTGTGCAAGGCACATTGCAAATCATGCACCAGCTAAGCCAAGATTTAGGTGAGATTAGTGGTTTCGCCCATGTCAGCTTACAGCCCGCAGCAGGTGCGCATGGTGAATTGACTGGCTTAATGATGATTCGTGCTTGCATGGATGAACGCAAGCAAACACAAAGGCGTGTGGTACTTGTCCCTGACTCAGCGCATGGCACAAACCCTGCTTCTGCGGCTCTATGTGGTATGCGTACCATTGAAATTCCTTCAGCATCCAATGGTCGTATTGACCTTGAAATTCTTGCTACTTATCTCAATGATGAAGTTGCGGCCTTTATGATCACCAACCCAAATACCACGGGTATGTTTGAAAGCGATATTCAACGTATTTGTGATATGGTGCATGAGGCAGGTGCTTTGGTTTATGGTGACGGTGCTAACCTCAATGCATTGGTGGGCATGGCTCGCCCTGGTGATATGGGCATTGACTGCTTACACATCAATGTTCACAAAACCTTTGCCACGCCACATGGTGGTGGTGGCCCTGGCGCTGGACCGATTGCCGTGAACGATACCCTTGCAGCCTTTCTTCCCGTTCCGCGCATCATCAAAACAGAAGATGAGCATTATCATTTGCAATATGAAGCTACGCAAAGCATTGGTTCGATGCTGGGAAGTATGGGACAAGTCGGTGTTTTATTGCGTGCCAGTGCTTATATTGCTGCCTTTGGTCGAGATAAGTTGCATATGATTGCTCAAGATGCCGTCTTAAATGCCAATTATGTTTTATCACGCCTAAAAGATCATTATGACGTGCCTTTTGCAGGCTTATGTAAACACGAATGCCTGCTCACCGATGCCAAGCAACAAGAATATGGCATCAAAACATTAGATATTGCCAAGTATCTGATTGATTTAGGTATGCATCCGATGACCGTGTATTTTCCATTGATTGTACAAGGTGCGATGCTCATCGAGCCCACAGAAACAGAATCTAAACAAACCTTAGATGACTTCTGTGATGCTATGATTGACATTGCACGCATGGCAAAAGAAGAGCCAGAACCACTTCATCAAGCACCTCAGAAGCCCATCAGAACACGCTTAGATGAAGTTCAAGCTGCACGTAAACCTGTGTTAGTTTGGCCTGAAGAAGCCTAAAAAACAAAGGAGCTTGCATGCAAGCTCCTTTATTTTTAATCATTTAAGCAGCTTGTGCTCGCTGCTTCATCCACCATAACCACATAAAGCCACCCACAAACATCGCAGCCGACAGTTGCATACCCATCGTCACGAATGAGAACAAGAAACCCAACTGTTCATCTGGCTCACGAAAGAACTCACAAAAAATACGTGCGACCGCATAACCGATTAAAAAGACACCAAAGCGACTGCCTTCAGGCCATTTAAAGTGGCGTGTAAACCAAAGCAGGACAAACAAAGCAATGCCTTCTAAGGCAAGTTCATACAACTGACTTGGATGACGTGGCAGCTGATCGACATGCTCAAACACCATCGCCCATGGCACATCTGTGGCACGTCCCCACAATTCACCATTGATAAAATTACCCAAGCGACCCAAGGCCAAACCCAAGGGCGCAACAATAAAAATCACATCCAATAATTTAAAAAAGGGTAAGCCATGCCTTTTACAATAATACCAACCTGCAATCACAGGCCCAATCATACCGCCATGAAAAGACATACCGCCTTGCCAAATATACAAGACTTCAAGGGGGTGGGCTAAATAGTACTCTGTTTGATAAAACAGCACATAGGCCAAACGACCCCCGACGATCACACCTAAAATCAATGTGGTAAATAAGCCTTCAAAATGCTCTGAACTCACATCTTTCTGCCATAGGCCTTGCTCAATCAACTGTCTTTTACTTAGCCAGTTGACCAATAAAAAGCCAAAGACATACATTAAACCATACCAATGTATACTTAGTGGACCTAACTGTAGTGCAACGGGATCAATAGTTGGATATATCATATGGCGACATACTCATACCTTGCTAAAAGGCAGTCAAACATTTTTAATAAGCCTCATTTTCTCACACTATGGGGTATATAATTTAATGCATCTTTTCTTTTCAGCATTTTTTTGGTTCATGGATAAAACACAAAAAATCATTGGTTTTTTTATTCTTTTTGCTTTTTTATCTTATCTTGCCGTTCTACTTTTCATGGTCGTTGGTCACCGTGTACAAGTTGAGCCAGGCTCACTGCTTCGCTTAGAATTTGATGGCAATTTAGTGGAGCAACAGCAAATACCCAGCCTAACAGAACTGATTCAACATGATCCTCGTAAAAGCAGCACCTCACTCAAAGATATCATACAAAGCATTGAACTTGCGAGTAAAGACCCCAATATCAAAGCGATTTACCTTAACACCTCAAACATGAGCTACGCCTCTCTATCGAAGCTCCAAGAGATCAAAAGAGCCTTACAAGGCTTTAAAGATGAAGGTAAGAAGATCTTTGCAGCTGCAAACTATTATTCACAATCATCCTACTACCTTGCCACTTCAGCTGATGAAATCTTTCTACATCCAATGGGTTCAATATCCTTGCATGGTTTTTCTGTTTATCAGAACTACTTCAAAGAAGCTTTAGAGAAAATCAACGTTGATGTCGAGATCTTTCGTGCAGGAAACTTTAAATCCTATGCCGAGCCATTTTCCAGAACAAAAATGTCGGATGAGGCCAAGGAAGCCAACACTCAGTGGTTAAAAGTTCTATGGAAAAGTTACAAAGAAGGCATTGCCACATCACGAAATATTGATGAAAGTGACCTCCAAAACATTTTAGACCATCCTGCACAGTACCTTAAATTGCACGGTGGTGACTTTGCCAAACAAGCGATCAGCATTAATTTAGTCGATAGCTTGGCAGACCAGTCCGAAGTAGAAGATGCCATTGCTCATTATATCGGCGATCAATACCCCTCCATCACCCATCATGATTACTTGCTTAGCTTTGCAAAACCAGAGTATCAACAACCACAAGCCATTGCTGTCATCATTGCCAGTGGCAGCATCCAAAGAGAATCCAGTAATGGGCAACATATTGTTGCCAAAAAGCTCATTAAACAGTTAAAAGAAGCTGGTGATAACGAAGCGGTGCAGGCCATTGTGTTGCGTCTTGATACACCGGGAGGCAGTGCCTTAGCTTCCGAATTGATTCGTAAAGAAGTCGAAAGAATCAACAAACATACACCTATTTATATTTCAATGAGTAGCCTTGCTGCTTCAGGAGGGTACTGGATTTCGGCAGCTGCAACTCAAGTATGGGCGAGTCCAACCACCTTAACGGGTTCTATTGGTGTGATTGGTATGATGCCTAATTTTCACAATAGTTTGAAAAAGATCGGTATCAATACCGATGGTATTGGCACCACACGCATTGCAGGGGCAGGCCGACCAGATATGCCAATCAATGCAGAAATGAGCCGTGTTTTTCAAATGTCTGTTAACCATACCTATCAAAAATTTATAAATATCGTTGCAACGGGCAGACAATTAAACCCTGAATATGTATCAAAAGTTGCTCAAGGTCGTGTTTGGAGTGGCTTGGATGCGAAGAAACTTGGTCTTGTGGATGAACTAGGTGACTTTCATGATGTTGTTTTAGCTATTGCCGAGCAATATATCGGCAAAGATAGTGACTATGACCTCATCTACATTGAAGAAAAACTTGATTTTCAACAACAACTTGCACAACAAGTCCTCGGAAATGCCGATAGTATCATTCAAGTAGAGCAACCTTTTTCATGGGTTGAACAAGCCTTACAACAATATATTTCTTCTGACTTACTCAACTTACTTCAAGATCCACAAGGCATCTACAGTTACTGCGAAATCACCGCACCTTAAGTTCATCAAGGGGTGAGATGAAACACAATATCACCCTACTTTAATCGCTGTAACATCTCTTTAACCCCTACTTCAGCCTGATCTAATTGTGTTTCATTTTGAGAGCTCAAACAGATTCTGCCATTCGCGCCTTGCCCACATAAAATAGGATAAGACCCCATCTCAACTTCAGAAAATTGGGTAGCCAGTTTCTCTAAGGCTTCTGCAAACTGGCTCTCTGCAAACGTCACTTCAATTTCTCGTCGCATAAAAGGCTGACCACCAAATAAGTGGCTGATACTTTCAAATTGAGAATCAAAAATCTGTGGAACACCCGCTAATACATAAACATTTTCAATGCAGGCACCCGGTGCAATGGTTTTGTCACAGAGCAAAGGTTTTGCGCCGCGAGGCAACCGACACATGCGACGGCGACCATCATTTAACACTTCGGAACGTTCATTATAATAAGATTGCATATACGCAAGGCTAGACTCATGCTCATCAAGAGACACAGCAAAAGCATCTGCCACTGCCTGCATGGTGATGTCATCATGGGTAGGTCCAATCCCACCACTACAAATCACGGCATCATATTGCATCCGAAAGCGATTTAATGTTTCGATAATTTGTAAGCGATCATCCGCAATAACCGCTATTTCAGATAAGCGGCAACCACATTTAAAAAGCTGCTGAGCACACTGCCAAGCATTTAATTCATGGGTTCTACCTGAAAGAATTTCATTCCCAATCACAAGAATAGCGCAATTTTGATACATGCAACCCCCTTTGATAAAAGATCAACCATGCTATGGTTCGCCGCATGAATAAAGCATCAACCTTCTTTTTAACAAAAATAAAAAGCAAATAGATGTATTATAAGGAGCTTTAGTAACACAATTTTTCATTTTCATTGCCACAAATTTAGCCATTCATCTCATTATATATTTTAAAGTAAATGGCCAAACGTGCTGTTGGTGCACAAATCATTGAAAAATGCATCGAGCTCAAGAAGAGCAATGAGAACTAAAGCTTCAGTCAATTAATGATGATCCACCCTTTCTTGAAGATAGAATCAAAAAATGACAATCATCCAATTAAGTAAAAAACGACATCTTATCGTTGATAAATAAACAAATTTATACAACTATAAGCATTCAAATAAAAAAAAGCTTGTCAAGCCAGGTTTATTTCAGTAGAAATCGCCGCCTTTTCGAGTAATGGGAGTTATGAGCCGTGAAAACTGGCATTCATCCAGAATACAAAGTGTCCACTGTAGCATGCAGTTGTGGCCATACATTTCAAACACAATCTACCGCAGGTGACATCCGCGTGGAAATCTGCTCGGCCTGTCATCCATTTTATACAGGCAAGCAGAAAATCATCGATACTGAGGGACGTGTAGAACGTTTCTATAAAAAGTATGGACAAGCACCCGCCACAAAGTCTGAGGGCTAAGATATGTACGCAGTAATTAAAACTGGCGGCAAACAGTACCGCGTCAGCGAAGGTGATATCTTTCGTGTCGAGAAACTGGATGCTAGCACAGGTGATACAATCACCTTTGATCAAATTTTGATGGTTGGCGAAGGTGCCGACATCAAACTAGGCGATGATACAGGTTCCGCTACTGTATCTGCTATTGTGACTGACCAAGGTCGTGACAAAAAGGTTGTCGTTTTCAAAAAACGTCGTCGCAAACACTATCAGCGCACTCAAGGACATCGTCAGTCTTATACTGCTGTCCGCATCACGTCGATTCAAGCTTAAGGAGTTAGGTCATGGCACATAAAAAAGCAGGTGGCTCATCCAGGAACGGACGCGATTCCAACTCCAAACGTCTGGGTGTTAAAAAATATGGCGGTGAAACTGTGATTGCTGGCAACATTATTGTTCGCCAACGCGGCACAAAGATTCGCCCTGGTAAAAATATCGGCTGTGGTAAAGATTACACTTTATTTGCATTAACCGATGGCAATGTTGAGTTCTTTAAACATGCAGGACGTACAACCGTTCGCGTCGTTTAATTTAACTTTTTCTTTACCTTTTAAAGGGATGTCTAAGCTTAGACATCCCTTTTTCTTTTAGGCTTAAAAAGATAAGCCCGACTGTTTTAGTTGGTTTTATATTGCCGAGCACGTCCATCTATGAAAAGATGCGTGACCTCAATGAAGAATCGCATGAAATAAAGTCATATAAAGCCTTTATTTTCAAAGAAAGGAGATACGAATGAATATTGATCAACATTTAAAAGTAGCACAATGGCATATTGAACAAGCACGTATGCATGCAGAAAGCGGTGACCACAAATGTGGATGCCCAATTAATCCACACGACAAAAAAGCGATTGATGCTGTCGAAGCTGGCAACATTCAACCTGAAGACACTTGCTCAGTTGGCTAATTAAACTAAACTAAGTGTAACAACGCTTATTGAAACCATATGACATGTCATATGGTTTTTTTTATGAAAGGAGTTTATCATGTTTATTTTCAAAAATCATAAGGTATCAATCATAACAGGTTTTGTTTTAAGTTTTATCCTCATTGCCATCGCTGCTGTTAGTGGCGGTAATCTTCCAGATCACTTTGATATGGCGCGCTGGATGCATTTCATGGCAGGCATTGTTTGGATTGGCCTTCTTTATTATTTTAATTTTGTTCAAGTTCCATCCTTTCCTCATGTCAGTGCTGAGACTAAAAAAGACTTGTTTCAAGAAAATGGTCTTGTGTTACGCGCACTGTGGTGGTTTCGTTGGGGTGCGATGTTCACCTTGATTTCAGGCCTTGCTTTAATGGGAGCGATGGGAGCTTCTGCTGGTATGGATATTCGTATCGGCGCTCTGTTTGGCATCATTATGTGGGCAAATGTTTGGTTTGTGATCTGGCCTGCACAAAGAAAGATTGTGGGTGTCGTCGAAGCAAGTGCAGATGAAAAAGCAAGTGCTGCCAAACGCGCACTGATTGCTTCGCGTCTGAATGTGATCTTATCTATTCCATTATTGCTTTTTATGGCATCTTCAGCACATTTTCCTATTTTCAATTAAACTCAAATACCCAGAGACGTTGCATGCAGCGTCTCTACTAGCAAGATAAAAAGCATCATGTACACTACGCCTCTTTGTTTTTAATCTAGGGAGACTTCATGTATCGCAATATTTTATTCTTTTGCTTGTCATTTTTATTATCTTTCCACGCGCTAGCAGCACGCGCACCAGCAGCTGACGCGCTTTATCCCATCACTGCTGTGATTGCCGATCCAAATGCTATCGAGGTTTACCCATCCATCGCGGGTGAACACCTTGTGTATAGCTTACGCGATCTCAATGAATACAGTGTCGTGCAAGTCAACAAAAACACGCTTAAACAAACAAAAACTATTGCTGCGATGCAACCCCATGAAGCCATTCGTTTTGGTCGCGCCTTAAGCAATGGCCAAATTTTATATACCAGTAACCGCATGGGTCCCGTTTCTATTTGGTTACGCAATACAGTCGGTGAATCTCATACCCTTATTGGCAACAGCAACACCTTTAATGGTGGTTTAATCCCACTAAATCCATCCATATCTAATGATGGTCATGTTTCAGCCTTTGACACCACCTTACAAAAAACACGACGTGCCATTATTCTCAATGATTATGATGATGGTTTTCTTAATATTGAACTTCTCGGTCAAACGTGGCGCCACTATCATTCTGACATGTTTCGCTACAAACAAGGCTATAAACCCACTGAAGTTGGCACCAAAAACAAATTCAGAGCACCACATATTTTCATCGTAGACCGTCAAAAGTCGACCACAACCATGTTGCCAAACGCACAGAACCCAATGATTTCACCTAATGGTGAGCAAATGATTTTTACCCGTGATACAGGTGGAAATTACGACTTATGGATTCAAAACATTGATGGCAGTCAACAACAACGCTTAACAGACTCCCCTTTTGGTGAATTTGAAGCAGCGTGGAGCCCTGATGGTCGCAAAATTGCTTTTGTCTCGAATAAAGATGCTGCTGGTGATGTTCGACTAACGTCTATTTATGTGATGGATTTACAAAGTAAGCAGATGATTCAGCTTACCAATTCGCCACGAGCAACCGATGGCGGCCCTACATGGAAAGACAATCAAACCATTCTTTTTCACTCCAATCGTGATTTAGAACATTGGCAAAGTGACACGATGAAGGATTGGAACATCTGGTCTGTTCAGGTTCCTCAATAATACATTGATTTTCAATCTCAAACTAGCAACACAAACTGTTTACATATTTTAACTCCGAAGGTTTTTTACTTATGACTGTTAAAACACGTTTTGCACCCTCACCCACAGGTATGCTTCACATTGGTGGCGCACGCACAGCCCTTTATGCTTGGCTACATGCCCGCCACCACGGTGGGCAGTTTGTATTGCGTATCGAAGATACGGATAAAGAGCGCTCCACCGATGAAGCCACCCAAGTGATTTTAGATGGTTTAAAGTGGCTGGGTCTCAATTGGGATGAAGCGCCAACTTTTCAGGCTGAACGCATTGAAAAACACAAACAAGCGGTGCAACAACTCATCAACAATGATTTGGCTTATCGCTGTTATTGCAGCAGAGAAGAATTGGATGATATGCGCGAAGCACAGCGTGCTGCTGGTCAAAAGCCCATGTACGATGGTCGGTGCCGACACCGTCATGACGAAAAAACAGATCAGCCTTTTGTGATTCGTTTTCGTTCACCCACTGATGGAGAAACCATCGTCGATGACCAAGTTCTCGGTGCTGTGCATTTTCAAAATAAAGAGATTGATGATCTTATTCTCATGCGTAGCGATGGTTCACCCACATACAACCTTGCTGTGGTCGTTGATGATGCTGATATGGGTATTAGTCACGTTATTCGTGGCTCAGACCACCTGAACAACACCCCACGTCAAATTCAACTTTATCAAGCTTTAAACCTAACCATCCCCACCTTTGCACACATTCCGTTAATTCATGGTGCTGACGGTGCTAAAATGTCCAAACGTCATGGTGCAGTGGCGATCACAGACTATAAAAAACAAGGTTATCTCCCTGATGCCGTCGTCAATTACTTGGTACGCCTTGGTTGGTCACATGGTGATGAAGAAATCTTTTCTCGCCAACAACTCATTGAACTGTTTGATGTTGCTCAGGTTGGTAAATCAGCCTCTCGTTTTGATACGCAAAAATTAGACTGGCTCAACGCTCACTATTTACATACAAGTTCTGCTAATGCGCTTTGTGATGTGGTTCAAGAGCAACTCGACTTCAGCACAAGTACTGGCCCGGAACTCACACAGGTCATTGCCGCACTGCAAGAACGATCTAAAAACATCTTGGATCTTGCCGCACAAGCGACCATGTTTTATCAAGCGCCTGCAAGCTATGATGCCAAAGCGGTTAAAAAGAACTTTAAAGAAGGCACGACAGCATTCGTTGAAAGCTATATCGAACAAGCTCAGCGTCTGCCTGAATGGGAAAAAGAAGCCCTGCATCAACTCATTTCAACGACATGTGAAAAGTTTGAAATTAAAATGGGCAAGCTTGCGCAACCTTTGCGCATCTTATTGGCAGGTGTACCTGTGTCACCGCCCATTGATTTAACACTTTCACTGTTGGGCAGAGAAGAAAGCCTGCAACGTCTCAAACAAGGCTTAGCACAGCTCAGCAACGCATCTTAAGTTCAGCACCCCCCGAGATAAACCTCGGGGGATTAATTTTTAAAACATACTTTTCATGAGATACTCTCATGGCAATAACAGCTTGATATCAAAAATTAAAATCAACACCTGCGGGCTTCACAAGACCAAGCAGTGATTGAAACATTTGTGTCACCTTTAAAGCTATTCTACTGTCGTTATCACCATCACTTTTCACCGATGTAATCTCACCCGCATCATCATATTCAACATCAATACCACCCACATCCTTCATCTGAATATGACTTGGTTTACCTAACTGATTATAACGAAAACGCATCACTCGCTCTTTTTCTATCATTTGAATGATTCGCCCCTGATCAGCAGAGCCTTCTTTGCCATACAACAAGTCAACACGCTTTCCTAAGTGGTTCTCAGCATGGCTTAAGTGACCTTGTGCATTATAAGCAAAAGCAGACCATGTCGAAGCCCCATCATTCCAATGCTTATCCACACGACTAATATGATGATGGATGGCATCATAGCTAATGTTTATAGTGGTCGAAGGTGTTATTTTTTCAATGAAACGCTCACTGTCAGGAGCATAACGAAAATGTGTGACATAGCCCTCTCGCTCGATGCGCAAAGGCAAACCTGATCGAGTCAACTCTGTTTTGGTCGTCACACCCTGCTGACGAAATTCTCGATGTGTCAACCAAGAGTGACCTCCATTCAATGACTTAAACCAGAAACGAAGTTGCTGTTCCGTTTTAAGCCCCCGATAAGTCTTTCTTTTAACTTCAACATCCCATGATTGATCACCCGTATAAGTAAACACACGTTGCACACGGTTTTGATCCACAGTCGCCACCACAAGCTGTGAATCAGATTCATAACGAATCGTTTCACGTGAAACAAAAGGTGATGACTGAACGGCGATCAAGCGAGCTTGATCATCATACCAATAATTAAAACCCTTTTTTTTTTGCATTTCGACTATAGAGCAACACAGCTCTATCACCGTAAATATAATAACTTTCTTGAGAGTTTTGAGAAGAGATAAGATCAACTCGCCCTTGCCTATTCAAGCTCAACTGTAGCCCATGACCTGCTTTATCTTCAATGCGAATAGCATCCAAATCATAACTGAGTTGTAAGAATGACTTATCCTTGTGCCAAAGACGAAATAATCGACCTTGGGAATCAAAATCATGGGTTAAAATTCCATTGACAGTATGACGGTAACCCCAAGGCATCGCTTTTAAATCATGACAAGCGCAACCATGAGTCTCCCACTTCTGAGAATCTGTCGTCACAAAATCATAAGCCATACCCAAGCCCACAGCATGCTGCCACTGCTCTAAACGCTCAGAAGCATGCTCACGCAAAGACTGATACCATTTATCACTTTTTTTACTTTGATTGTCTTGCATAAAAGATCGTATTGTTGCAACGGATTGTGATGCCATCTTTCCCTGATCAGATCCACGCTGGAACCATGTGGCTTTGCCATGACCACTTTCTTGTAACACGATCGCATCTGGCATAAACGTCAGTTGTGTTTCAAATGTTGAGCCCCAACCAAGACCAAACCAACCCACATAAGAACTGTTTGAACGATAATAACGTGATAGTGAGATATTTAATGAATCAAGCCTGACAACATCTTGATACTGTTTTTGATAAGAACCTGTTTTTAAATCGACTTCTGCCCATGCGCTCATGGCATTCATCGTTACAAAAAAGAATAAAACCAAACATAAAATAAAATCACATGATTTTGAACATAAGCCATACTGCCAGTATCGCATCACAGACCTCTCTGACTCACACCTAAAAATATATCATAGTCCCGTTAAAGCACCCCGAACCACCCAACTAAAGTTATCAATTTCAAAAGGTTTCTTCACAATGGTTTCGGCACAGCCTAAGCCGTTATCAAGCGAATCTTCTTCATGATAACCTGTAATAAAAACAATTTTTACATTAGACTGACATTCACGAATCGCTTTTGCAGCTCCCACACCACCCAAGCCTGGCATGACAACATCTAAAACGACCAAATCAATCTCACTTTCTCTGGCCATAAATATTTCAACAGCCTCTTGACCATCTTTTGCTGTGATCACACGATACCCCATCAACTCCAAAGCATCGCAAGTCATTTCACGCACGACTGCTTCATCATCAGCAATTAGAACTGTTTCTCCCTGACCTTCTGCTAAAGCCTGTTTTATTGGTTTTTCTTCCACTTGAGTTGGTGCATGCAACAAAGGTAAATAAGCATGAAATGTGGAACCCACACCCAGCTCACTCTCCACATTGATATAACCACGGTGTGACTTCACAGCACCATACACCATTGATAAACCCAGTCCTGTTCCTTTATGACCTTTGGAAGTAAAGAAAGGTTCAAATATCTTTTTAATATTATCCGTCTTCATGCCACAGCCATTATCTTGAATGCTTAAATGTGCAAACACACCAGCAATAGCCCCGCGATTTTTTTGTAGAAAATTCTGATCAGCTTCATAAGTCTCAAGGCAGACCTTAATACTAGGTTGATCCACACCTGTTAACGCATCTCGTGCATTAATAATTAAGTTAAGTAACATTTGTTGAAGCAGGGTCATATCACCTGTAACCGATAGTGATTCATGACAAATATCATACATTAAATCAATTTTTTCAGGTACCGACGTTTTATGTAAATTCAACGTTTCTTTAATTAAAGCATTCAAAAATACTGGTTTCATATCAACAATGCCTTTACGTGAAAAGGTGAGCATTTGCTGAATGGTTTGCGCTGCACGCGAACTTAATGCTTCAAGCTGCACAAGGTGATCCATCACATCTTGTGACTTACTCGCCTTAATCTTGGCCATGTACATATGACCATTCATCCCCGCTAAAACATTATTAAATTCATGTGCAATACCACCAACCATAGCGCCAACAGCTTCCATTTTTTGCGCTTGCATAAAACTTTCTTCTAACTTGGTATGTTCGGTAATATCATGAATGGTGCCAATCAGTTGTAAAATATTGCCTTGAGAACTCGTATGAACTTCTGTTTGCTCATGAACAATGCGCTCATCACCATTGGACAGAACAACACGCAAAACAGTATTCGTTGCCTTCCCAGCCCTTAAGCTGTTCATAATATGATCTAATTTTCCTATATCTTCAGGGTGAATAAACTGGCGACACAAGGCAATCGAAGGTTTTATTGAATCAGGATTGCTATCTAAAATATGAAACAACTCATCTGAGAAATAGATATCATCATCTGAGATATTCCACTCCCAACCACCTAAATGAGAAATATGCTGTGCTTTTTCAAGACGGAGCTTCACCTTACGCAAAGTCGTTTCTATTTTTTGAGCATTGTTAATTTCTGATAAAATCGCGCAATAATGCGTTAATCTTTTTTTCTGATTGTAGATACCGCTAATATGCGCCCAGACATTGTAATCTTCTCCAGACTTGCGTCTAAACAATAACTCACCTTGCCATTCACCTTGTTCAATTAAGGCAGCAAATAACAACTCATGTTTTTTCACATCACTATACTCAGACGTAAAATCAATAATCTCGTGGCCTAAAACGTCGTTTTCACTCAAGCCACTTAACTGAGAAAAGGCAGGGTTAATGCGTTCAACTACACCTTTTTCATCTGTGATCACCACGCTTTCGTGTGTGTCATGAATGGCTTGATCGGCCAAAATAAGCTGAGACTCCGCGCTTTCACGCAAAGCAACCTCTCGTGTTAACTTCAAATTATTGACTTCTAATTTCTTATTGTGATATTTTAGTGCTTGATGTGTGCGATAAAGATCAACAAATATATCAACCTTAGATATTAAAATCTGCGGCTGAATAGGCTTCATCACATAATCAACAGCACCGCTTGCATAAGCCTTTACTTCCATCGAACCTTCACGATCAAATGCCGTTAAAAAAACAATCGGGATACGTTGACAACTTTCTTTTGACTTTAAGAGCTGAACGGTTTCAAAACCATCTAAACCGGGCATTTGAACATCCATTAGAATCACTGCAAAATCTTGATCTTTTAATAAAATTTCAAGAGCAGCCTCGCCAGATGAAGCACAAACCAATTCACGATCATCGGCCTCAAGCAATGGCTCCAGAGCCAATAAATTCGCTTCTATATCATCAACAAGAAGAATTTTAATCGGTTGATTCATCTTTTATTCTCCACGGCATTATGCCAGATATGCGATACCATCATTAAAACTAAACACACCAATGGTTTCAACTCAAGGCCACGACTATGGCTTGATCTCTATTTTTTTCAAAAACATCATACTTATGTTAAAAATAAATGCTGTATAAAATCATTCGTTTTCATGTTTTTTGCTGTCGGAACGCACTGAATAGCTGCTTCAGGCATAAAAGGAAAAGCTGCCTCACTAGGGTCTTCCACCAAACAAACGCCTCCTAGACGCTCAATATATGCCAAACCTTCTGAGCCATCACAACCCATCCCCGTTAACACCATCCCAATCAAACGACATTGAAACACATCTGCAGCTGATTCAAATAAAATATTAATAGAAGGTCGACAACTATGTACCAGCTCATCTTGAGATAAGGACATCATCGTGGAGGATTCAATCATCAAGTGATAATCAGCAGGAGCGATATAAACATGGCCAGCAAGAATACTCATTTTATCTTCTGCCTCTAACAATGGTAATGGGCAAATATCAGACAAAACATCACATAAATAATGCTTACCATCCGCTTTTTGATGCACCACTATAAAAATAGGGCAAGGGCAACTTTGAGGTAATTGTGACAAAAACTTTAACAGAAAATCAATACCACCTGCCGAAGCGCCGATCACAATCGCATCAATATGACGGTATGGGGGTGCAAACATACTTAATTGCTCTTTCGATAAATGCGATGTTGTGCATTAAAAGCCTGAAAATGACCTTGAAGATGAACACTTTCTTTTTGACCCACAGCCAATAAACCTAAAGGACGTAAACTTTGATGCATTAAGCCCAATACTTTCGTTTTTAGTTCTGTATTAAAGTAAATCATCACATTACGACACAAGATAATTTCAAACTCTTGAAAAGGACCATCCGTTGCTAAATTATGATTACAAAAAGTTATTTTATCTTTCAAGCTGGGTTTGAAAATAACATTACCATAACGAGCAACATAATATTCTGAAAAATCTTCACAGCCCCCTGCTGCATGATAATTATGAATCGCACTTTTTATATGAGACAATGGGTATATCCCTTCACGGGCAATTTTTAATGCTTTTTCATTAATATCGGTTGCATAAATACGCGCACGATCAAGCAAACCTGCTTCCAATAAAAGAATAGCCAATGAATAAACTTCTTCACCTGTGGAACAACCTGCATGCCAAATATTAAATAGAGGGAAAGTATGCAAAACAGGAATTACTTCTTGGCGAAGCACACGATAAAATTCAGCATCGCGAAACATCTCAGTCACATACACGGAAATATCTAATAAAAGCTGATCCATCGCTTCAGCATGATGTAAAACACGGTCTTGCAATAACGAGATCGTTTCAAGCTTATGAATCATCATATGCCTTTTAATGCGTCGTTTAATAGATGCGCGCGCGTAATCTCTAAAGTCATGCCCATACTTTTGATAAATGCCTTCCAACAATAATGTTAATTCAATATCCTCAATCACAATATATATCCAAATATTTCTCGTTGCATATTAAACCTACTCTCATCAATGAAAGACATTAATCATGCAGCCAAACACGCATCAAAGAAATCAATTTATCCGTATCAATGGGTTTGGTAATATAATCTGATGCACCCGCAGCGATACACTGCTCACGATCCCCTTTCATGGCTTTGGCTGTCAATGCAATCACAGGTAAATTTTGATGTGCTTTTATCTTCCTTATTTCTCTGGTGGCAGTATGACCATCCATTTCTGGCATCATCACATCCATCAATACCAATGAGATTTTATCGGCATGCCTTTCTAAAACAGACAAGGCTTCCAAGCCATTTCTTGCTGTATGAATAATCAACTCATGACCTTCTAAATAACTAGAAAGAGAGTATATATTACGAATATCATCATCAACCAACAAAACAACGTTACCTGCCAACGTCACTTCTTGTTCTCGCACATGATTAATCAAACTTTGCCTGTCTTTTGACATATCCTCTTCTAATTGGTGTAAGAACAAGCTTGTTTCAGCCAAAAGTCGATCTGGAGAATATGAGCCTTTCACAATAATGCTTTTTGACATCCCTTGTAATCGCTCAACTTCGTCAACATTTAAATCTTTGCCTGTATGCACAATGATAGGCAACACATGACCTTGATTAATATGACCTTCTTCTTGCGCAATCACTTCTAACACTTGCTCTCCACTCATATCAGGCAAACTCAAATCAAGAACCATGCAATCAACATGGACTTGCCTTAGAATATCTAAAGCTTCCTGCCCTGTAGAAGCTGTTAATAACTCCACGTTATTTGAAGCCAACAACTGACTCATCGCATCCTGTTGGACGGGGTCATCTTCAGCAATGAGTAAACGGCAAATATCTTTTTCAAGAAAAGCACTGATCTCATTAATCGTATGATCCAAACGACTTTTATCCGCAGGCTTATGTACAAAAGAAAGCGCACCAGCATTAAGCACGCGCTGTTCAGATTCTTCATCCATACAAGAAATAATATGCACAGGAATATGCTTTAATTTAGGATGTTGTTTTAAACGATCCAAAACACTCATGCCGTCTAAAATAGGCAGTTGTAAATCAAGCAAGATCGCATCAGGCACATATTGATGTGCTAACGACAATGCATGATCACCACGCATCGCATTGATGGCTTTAAAGCCATGTTCTCGTACCAATGTTTGTAAGATTTCTGAAAAGGTTTCATCATCTTCAATAATTTGAATCGTTCGATCACTGCTGGTGATGCTATCGCGGTCATCAGCCATTGGGTTAGGAATTGCATCCTGTGTGCTAACGTCGTGATCCAATACCTCTATCTCTTGTATAGGCTGTATTTTCGTTATGATACTTTTCTTTCTTGTATGAGGTATTTTCTTTTCTTCAGGCTCATCTATGCCACAGCTAATTGGAATCACTAAACTAAAAGAACTTCCTACTCCTTGCTCACTTTGAACAGAAATACCCCCACCCAATAAGCTTGAAAGTTCACGACAAATGGATAAACCCAAGCCAGTTCCTCCGTACTTACGACTTGTGGAACCATCTTCTTGCTGAAAGGCTTCAAAAATATCATTAAGCTTCTTCTGTGCAATGCCAGCCCCCGAATCAGTCACCGTAAAACATATTTGCTCTGCATCACATACCTCGACCTTAAGGCTAACCTCACCAGTGCTTGTAAATTTAAAGGCATTAGAAAGTAGGTTTTTAAGCACTTGTTTCACACGCATACTGTCACTAAATATCATTTCTGGTGCTGTATCAGCAAGCTCAACCACAAACATCACATGATTACCTTCTGCCACATGAGAAAAATCACGTTGCATCGCATCGGTTAAATCACGTAAAGGAAAACGATGTGGATCCAAAACCATTTTGCCCGCTTCAACCTTAGCCAAATCAAGAATATCATTAATTAAAGCCAATAAATCGATACCTGAACCATAAATGGTTTGTGCAAATTTCACTTGCTTTTCGCTTAAATTATTGCCTTTATTCTTAGCCAGCATATCTGAAAGAATAAGCAAACTATTCAGAGGTGTGCGTAACTCATGTGACATATTGGATAAGAAATCTGATTTATACTGACTTGCTCGTTCTAACTCAGCGGCTTTGATTGATAGCGACTGGGTTGATTCCGCTAAACCTTTTCGCTGTTCTTCCACCATTTTATTTTTGGCAAGCAACTCATCATTATTCAGACGCAATTCTTCTTCTTGCGCATGCAGCTCTTCTGTTAATGCCCGAGACTCTTCCAATAATTTTTCCGTACTCCACGCTTGCTGCACAGACTGCAAAGCCATGCCTAAAATAGGCGATAACTGCTTCAGCATCTTCTCTTGAATCGGGCTAAGTCCATGCACACTTGCCAACTCAATCACACCAATTAATGCTGTATCTGCTAACAATGGTACTTCTATCAGAAGTTGAGGTGCGACCTTACCTAAAGAGGACTGAATATAAAGATAACCACTGGGAAGCTCCTCAGTCATAATCATTTTCTTTTCAAGCGCACACTGCCCTGTCAAACCCTCGCCCAGTTTAATCGTCTGAGCCAAGTCATGCCCCGAACAAGCATAGTGACTTTGAAAGGCAAGCCAATTTAATTCTTCTTCCCAAAGATAAAAAGAAGCATAACTAACCCCCAGCATCGGTGGTAAAACTTGCATGA
Organism: Mariprofundaceae bacterium; assembly: GCA_030950585.1. Taxonomy (GTDB): domain Bacteria; phylum Pseudomonadota; class Zetaproteobacteria; order Mariprofundales; family Mariprofundaceae; genus JAUZRG01. The sequence goes on from JAUZRG010000051.1 coordinate 49,840, forward strand.
TCATCGTTGCAATAGGCTTGATTTCTTTTTGGCCTTGTAGGTTTAAACTAATTTCAGCCAAACATGATTTTAACCAATCTTGCTCTTCTGCATTGGCCGTGCTTTCACGCAAGGACTGTGTCATATGCAAAAGCGAACGTCTTAATTCATCTTTATCATGTTGAACATGAATCTCAACATTGTAATTTCCACGTGCAACCTCTGCTGCCATAGCCGATAAAGATTGTAAGGTTTGGTTCATCTGCAATAAAGACTGACCCAAAGCATCCGACTCCCCGCAAACATCAAGCCCATGACTAAAATCACCCTGAGCAATCCGTATCGACTGATCAATGGTGTGCTGCATACTTCGGTCTAGTTTACGGCCTGCTTCTATCAGGTCTGTAATCTCATCATCACCACGGTAAAAAATACGATCATGCCCAACTTCACCTTGAGAGAGTAATTTTAGCTGTGTGGTTACTTCTCTCATCGGTTGCATCAAACGACGTGCAAACCAAGTGCCCACAATCAAAGCAATAAAAATAAAAACACTGACCGTTATCATAATATATTGCTTAAAACTGAGTTCAAAGGAGCGCACAGCAGCAAAGGCTTCTTTAGCATCCACTTCACTCACCAACACCCAGTTAAGATTGGGAATATTTAAGGGGGTGTATGCAGCAAGCACAGAGACGTTGCGATAATCTTCATATTCACCAACACTAACCTCTCCTTTAAAGGCTGCCTTTGTGGCAGGTGTGTCGACCAAAAGATAGCCGATCACATCATGATGCGACTGAATGTTTTTAAGCGTTTTTTCTGGCACACCTGCTTGAGCCAAATGGTTTAAAAACAATGTTTCATCTTCAGAATGAAAGCGTGAAGAAGAGCGCATGGTTAAATCACTGCCCACAAGGTAACTTTCACCAGTCTGACCTCCACCTGCTTTTTCCCAATTGAAGTTATTGGTCATCACCCGATTAATTTCACTAATCGGTATCTGTACTACCAAAACACCAAGAAAAGTCCCTTCATGTTCAATAGCTGCTGATAGAAAGATGGATTGAGCTTCATAAGATGGCGTATATCGTGCCATATCAGTCAAGCCAACCTCTTTGTTTCCATGCAGCTGCATCGCACTACGATAAGCTTGTGCCAAACCAGTATTTGCCCAAGGACCGCCTTTCAAACGTGTACCAAAATCAACCTCTTTAAACACGGAGTAAATCACACGGCCTTCTGTGGGTTCGATCAAAAACAAGTCATAATAACCCATGTATTGTTGAATTTGCCTAAGGTGAAAATGATATTTTTCATGTGCTTTTTTGTGTTCGCTATGCTGCAGAGGCTCGGTATGGATATTATCCACACCATTTAATTTATCTTTTTGCCCCAAAGGATTTTTATTGGCAATATAATCATACTGCAACACGGTGGCACTATCATCCATCGTACCTAAGATTTTTGAAATCTGATAAGGCTTAGTCGTCGGATTTTTTTTAATGTATTGCCAACTAAAATCTTGCTTATAATATTTTTCAACAGCTTGGTGCATCTCACTGAGGTTTTCTAACGACTTTAGCTCATGCTTGGCTTTCTTCTCTGCCTCAATAAAGGTCGTCATCGCTTCAATCACCATTAAACTATTGGCTAAACTCAAGAGTTGCTTGCTAATACCATGAAAATAATCTTCTATTTCCATTGTTTTTGCACTGCGAGTTGCCTCTAGCTGTGAAAAAGCCATTTCACGTGCCATCTTATCAGCAGAAGATGAAGCCAAAAAGTACGTTAAAATACCTGATGATAATACGGCGAAAATGGTTAATCCAATCATCACGACACGTAGCTTGAGGCTCAAATTAAAACGCATCTGCATCACAACTCCTTAAAAAGGATTAAAGTCTGTTAAACATAAAGTTCGGATGCAAGCGTAGTCATCTAAAAGGTATCCTAATGACACAGTGGCAAGCACAAATATTTCCTTATATTGCAAAGGCTTACTTTCGAACCGTTCTCCAAACACCATGCCATTCTAAAGAGGAGCGCGTGGATAAGTCATCGCAACGCTTTGCCATATGAATAGCCACAATATCTTCAAACTGCTCACCGCCACTGCGAAAGATCACCGCAGCTTCTTTAAAATAACCCAAACGATACAACCTTAAAGCCGAAGCATAAGAGACAAGCATCGGCTCCCAGTAATCATAAGAATGTTTATCTCCAAGCAGTTCATAGACCTTAATTGACTCTGTCTTGCCCACCAGAATGACCGTATCAACTTCTCTGCAAGTAAATTCATGACCCACTTCTTGCCATGTCGATTCGCCAATCATGCGTTGGCTACCATATTGTTTATTCAAAGATTCAAGCCGAGATGCTGTATTGCCTGCATCCCCCATAAAGGTGTAATGCAATCGATGTGCAGAGCCAATATTACCCACAACCATCCGTCCTGAGTTAATGCCAACCCGAATACTAAGCGGACAATTAATATCGCTAAAGACATTGCGAGCTTTGTATAAAGCCTGCTGAATATCTAAGGCGGCCTTGCAGGCTCTCTCTGCATGATCGTCGTCATGAATAGGCGCGCCAAATAAAACAATGAGCCCATCGCCAGTCAAACGATCAATGGTGCCTTTATGCTTAAAGATCACAGGTGTTGCTTCTTGAAAAAATAAATTAATATAACGCACAGTATCCTGAGGAGATAACATTTCTGAAATGGCTGTAAAACCGGCAACATCCACAAACATCACAGACATATTTCTTTCATCACCACCCAATTCAGTGAGCTGATGATGATCCATCACATCGGTCACTACAGCGGGATCAATAAAGGATTCAAAAGTATGGCGTAAACGAAGACGTTGTTTTAATTCTGCACCATAATTCATGATTGTAAGCACGACAAAGCAACTGATCAACGTAAAAACAGGCAAAACGATATAAATGACCATGCCGTATTGAAAAGAAACATAAGCCATCAGTAAAATAAGACTAAACATCAGGGTAGATAACATGCCAAAATAACGCCTAACTAAAACATGACCAAAAAAAGCATATAAAACAGCAATCAATGTGATCAATAAAAACTCAAGCAAACGCTGAGGAGTAGCATGCTTGAGCACTTGATCATTTAAGATATTCGCAATGATATTCGCTTGTATTTCAACAGTTGAGACTTGTTTATGATAGGGAGTTTGATAACGAGGCTCCAAGCCCTTCGCCGTCAAACCAAGTAAAACCAATTTACCTTCAAAATCTTGACGGCTTGTCTTACCAGATAAAACATCCCTCGCTGAAATGACTTGAAAGGTTTCAGGCTCTGAATAAAATAAAATACGAAACAAGCCTTCTGAGCTTGTCGTCACAATATTTTCTGCAATATGTATATCAATATGACCCGTTCGCACCTCGGCTTTTAACACAGCATACCCTTGCCAATGCTGCAAAGCCGCCAGAGCCAAGGGTGATAATAAATAACCTTGATAATTAAGCATTAAGGGTATTTCTCGCACCTTTGTCAAAGCATCGGGCATTAAACGAATGAACCCGCTATATGCACCATTGACGGTCTCTGAATATTCATTTTTTTTGATGCTATGAACCTTGCCAACATTCATCAAAGACCAATCAGCGGCATCAATGCCTTGATAAGCATTGGCAAGAATGAGATCTAACTGATCATTGCGATAAAAATCATTGAAAAAGAAAGCATCATTTGCATCCACTTGATAGCCCATGACCGTGGGTGTACTCGCTAAGACTTGTAATAAATAACGATCTTCTTTTGCGTATTTTTCTAAACTCTGCAAGATAATAGGAACATTTAAGTTCTTTTGTTTAAACCAAGAGATAGCATTTTTCAACACATTCTCTTCAGAACTTGAAAATAAAAATGACGTGGCAATCGTGCGTGCTTTTTGCCTCGATATAGTATCTAAAAGACGAGCAACTTTATGACTAGGCCACGGCCAAGACCCCTCTTCTTGCAAAGAGTCATAATCAATCGCAACAATCACGATAGGATTGTTTTTTGGTTTTTGAATGGTGCTTAGTTGAAAGTAGTAGTCAATAATACTTGTTTCAGCACGTTGAATAAGTTTTGGTTGCACCCAAAAAAAAACGAGAAAAATGCCGTAAACAAGACCAACACCTATAAAATTTCGATCATGAAATAAAGAATACATACACCCCTCAAGAATGAGCATAGGCTAACCTTACACCACTCATCGCATACTTAAACGATGATAGAAGCAAAGGGGGGGAGAACCCCTTTGCTTCTATAGTGACAATATTACAGTGTTTTTTCGTTATGTGCCCGTTGTGCATAACCTGTTCCAGCTGGTAACAACCTTCCTAGGATCACATTTTCTTTTAAGCCTTTGAGCCAATCAATTTTTCCTGCAAGAGAAGCTTCTGTCAAAACACGTGTGGTTTCTTGGAAAGAAGCAGCAGAAATAAAGGAATCGGTACTCAAGGATGACTTCGTGATACCAAGCAAAATAGGACGGAAGGCAACAGGTGCCTTTTCTTGCTCTGCTAAAGTACGGTTAAGCATAATCACATCTTTACGCTCAACTTGTTCACCAGCAATATAAGTCGATGCACCCGGATCAAGAATAATGACCTTACGCATCATTTGACGAACAATCACTTCGATATGTTTGTCGTTAATCTTAACACCTTGCAAACGATACACTTCTTGAACTTCATCAATTAAGTATTTTGCCAACGCTTCAATACCAAGTACGGCCAAAATATCTTGTGGTGCAGGAGAACCTTCCATCAAACGGTCACCACGACGGACTTTATCACCTTCTTGCACAATAATTTGACTGCTCTTAGGAATTTGATACTCAAGTTGATCGCTACCATCATCAGGATTAACGTGAACCCGACGCTTACCACGAATATCCTTACCAAAAGTGATATAGCCATCTTTTGCTGAGATAAAACTTAGGTTTTTAGGTTTGCGTGCTTCAAATAATTCAACAACACGAGGCAAGCCACCTGTAATATCTTTTGTTTTAGATGTTTCACGTGGAATACGAGCTAAAATATCACCCGCTTTCACATGTTCACCATTTTCAATGTTTAAGATAGCACCTGGTGATAAGAAGTAACGTGCTGGCGCATTGGTACGAGCCAAAATAAGTGGGTCGCCTTCAGGATTAGATGGATCAACAATCTGAACCTGTGGTTGCAAGCTCTTCTTCGCATCACTGTTTTGAATCACAATATGACTACTTAGACCAGTCACTTCATCTACTTTTTCAAGAAGTGTCGCGCCTTCAACAAGATCTAAATAACGCACTTGTCCACTCACTTCAGCAATAAATGGCATCGTATAAGGATCCCAATCTGCCAAAGTTTGGCCCGCTTTAATTTGATCGCCACTTTCAACTCTCAAGCGTGCACCATAAGGAATACGGTTACGTTCACGTTCTTTATGTTGACTGTCTTGAACGATGATTTCTGTATGACGGTTAATTACAACCCGAATACCATCCAAATCATTCACCGTAATTTCATGCTCAATGGTCACAGAACCACTAAACTTACTATCTAAGCTTGCTTGTTCTGCTGAGCGCGATGCGGTTCCGCCGACATGGAATGTTCTCATGGTAAGCTGTGTACCCGGCTCACCAATTGATTGTGCAGCAATAACGCCAACAGCTTCACCAATACTTACTGGCGATGCATGGGCAAGATCACGGCCATAACAAGCGGCACAAGTACCTTCTCTGGCTTCACAAGTTAACACAGAACGAATCTTAACGGTTTCAACATCATTTTCTTCTAGTATCTTAACTAACTCTTCGTTTAGCATCGCACCAGAAGGAATGATTTCATCACCACTAATCGGATGGAATGCAGCTTCAGTCAACACACGACCAAGCACACGCTCGGCTAAGGGTTCAACAACTTCACCACCCTCAGTCAACGCACTAATCGTGATACCATCTTCAGTGCCACAATCTAATTCACGAACGATGCAATCTTGTGCTACATCCACAAGACGACGGGTCAAATAACCTGAGTTTGCTGTTTTCAGTGCCGTATCTGCCAAGCCTTTACGCGCACCATGTGTGGAGATAAAGTATTGTAAAACGGTTAAGCCTTCACGGAAGTTTGCAGTAATAGGCGTTTCAATAATGGAACCATCTGGCTTAGCCATCAAACCACGCATACCCGCTAACTGACGAATTTGCTGCGCAGAACCACGAGCGCCCGAATCAGCCATCATATACACAGGGTTAAAGCTTTTACTTTTCTCGATTTCACCTGTTTCAGACTCAAGCGTATCGTAGGATAAGTTATCCATCATCGATTTTGCCACTTTTTCTGTGGTGTGTGTCCATAGATCGATCACTTTATTATAACGTTCGCCACTCGTAATCAAACCATCAGCGTATTGTTTTTTAACACCCTTAACTTCATCTTCAGTTTGACTCACAAGGAACTGTTTATCGTCTGGAATGACAACATCATCAAGGCAAAAAGATGCACCTGAAAGCGTTGCATAAGTATAGCCCATCAATTTAAGACGATCAGCAAGTAGAACAGTGGCCTTATTGCCTGCTTTCATATAACAATCTTCAATTAAATCTGCGACTGTTTTCTTGGTTAACTCACAGTTAATACGGTCAAAAATTAATTCTTCTGGTAAGACACTGGAAAGAATCGCACGGCCGACTGTAGTTTTTTCACGTTTACCATTAATACGGCAAGTAATACGTGCATGTAAGTTTAATTTTTTAGCATCGAAAGCACGTAACACTTCATCAGAAGAGGTGAACACCATGCCTTCCCCTTGCTGAAAAGGACGCTCACGGGTCATATAATAAAGACCCAAAACAATATCCTGTGTCGGAACAATCACAGGCTTACCTGTAGAAGGTGACAACACATTATTAGAGGCCAACATTAAGGCACGCACTTCGGTTTGAGCTTCAACACTCAAAGGAACATGCACAGCCATTTGATCACCATCAAAATCAGCATTGAATGCTGTACAGATCAATGGATGCAATTGAATCGCTTTACCTTCAACCAAGATAGGTTCAAAACCTTGAATACCAAGGCGATGCAAGGTTGGCGCACGGTTCAACATAATGGGATGTTGATTAATCACTTCCGCAAGAATATCCCATACTTCGGTTATTTCTTGCTCAACTAATTTTTTAGCAGCCTTAATGGTCGATGCCAAACCACGTGCTTCAAGTCTATTATAAATAAAGGGTTTGAATAATTCCAAAGCCATTTTTTTAGGTAAACCACATTGATGTAGTTTTAATTCAGGACCAACCACAATCACAGAACGACCTGAGTAATCCACACGTTTACCCAACAAGTTTTGACGGAAACGACCTTGCTTGCCTTTAATGATGTCTGAAAGTGACTTCAATGGGCGACGGTTATTACCTGTAATCGGTTTGCTGCGACGGTCATTATCAAACAACGCATCCACAGCTTCTTGCAACATACGTTTTTCATTGCGTGTGATGATTTCAGGTGCATTCAATTCAATCAAACGCTTCAAACGGTTGTTTCTGTTGATCACACGACGATAAAGGTCATTGAGATCACTGGTTGCAAAACGACCACCATCAAGAGGCACAAGCGGACGCAACTCTGGAGGTAATACAGGCACAACATTAAGCACCATCCATTCAGGACGGTTACCTGAACCAATCATGGATTCAACAGTTTTTAAACGCTTGGTTAACTTAGAAAGACGAGTCTCTGCTTTTGTCGCTGAAATTTGCGCACGCAAGTTTTGACTAATTTCAACCAAATCAATGTCTTTAAGCATCTCTTGTAATGCTTCAGCACCCATGCCCACACGAAACTCTTCGCCGTACTCATCAAAGGCTTCCATGTATTCATCTTCAGTCATAATTTGGTATTCATCCAAACTACTTAGACCGGGATCAAGCACAACATAGGATTCAAAATATAAAACACGTTCAAGTTCTTTTAATGTTTTATCCAACAACAAACCAATACGTGAAGGTAAGCTTTTTAAGAACCAGATATGAGCAACAGGTGCGGCAAGATCAATATGCCCCATGCGCTCACGACGAACATTTGAGAGAATAACTTCAACACTACACTTTTCACACACAACACCACGGTGCTTTAAGCGTTTGTATTTACCACACAAGCACTCGTAATCTTTAATAGGGCCAAATATTTTTGCACAAAACAAACCATCACGTTCTGGTTTAAATGTTCTGTAGTTAATGGTTTCAGGCTTCTTAACCTCGCCATAAGACCACGAGCGAATTTTTTCAGGACTGGCTAGCCCAATGCGTAAACCATCAAAGTGCTCAACATTCTTAGGCTTGCGAAATAGATTCAAAATATCTTGCATTTGATTAGTCCTCTTCCTTAGCTGCTCTATGGGGTTCAATTTCAATGGCAAGTGCGTTAATTTCCTTAGTCATCACATTGAATGATTCTGGAATACCAGCTTGGAAAGTCATATCGCCACTAACAATGGATTCATACACACGGGTACGACCTACCACGTCATCTGATTTCACAGTCAACATTTCTTGTAGGGTATAAGCAGCACCATAAGCTTCAAGTGCCCACACTTCCATTTCACCAAAACGCTGCCCACCAAATTGTGCTTTACCACCTAATGGTTGTTGGGTTACCAGTGAGTAAGGTCCTGTAGAACGTGCATGAATTTTTTCATCAACCAAATGATGAAGTTTCAAGATATACATATAACCAATGGTTACTGGCGTATCAAAAGCTTCACCTGTTTTACCATCAAACAAGGTTACTTGCCCTGATTCAGGTAAACCAGCCATGGTCAACATCTCACGAAGTTGCACTTCTTTCACGCCATTAAAGGCTGCTGAACCGATCGGAACACCACCAACAAGGTTACCCGCAAGCTCACGGATTTCTTTGTCTGTTTTGCCCTTAACACCAGCAACACTGCTATCATCACCTTTGTAGATTTCTAAAAGAAATTTACGAATTTTTGCGGCAGTGGCTTTTTGCGTGATCATGGCCTCAATGCGATGACCCAAACCTTTAGCTGCAAAACCAGAGTGAATTTCAAAAATTTGTCCAATGTTCATCCGCGAAGGAACACCCAACGGATTCAAGATAATATCAACAGGTGTGCCAGCTTCGGTGAAAGGCATATCTTCTTCTGGTACAATAACAGAGATAACACCTTTGTTACCATGACGACCAGCCATTTTATCGCCTGGTTGAAGCTTACGCTTCACAGCAACAAAGACTTTCACAATTTTAATGACACCCGGAGAAAGTTCAGAACCTTCACGAACTTTTGCTACTTTCTCTTCAAAGCGAGCTTCAAGATCACCACGTTCTTTTTCCATACTTTCTAAAATATCATCAATGCGAGCATGAACGTCAGCGTCTTCGACTTCGATACGACGCAATTCTTTCATACGCAGACCTGAGATATAATCTTCAGTAATCAAATCGCCTGGGCGTAAACTGGCAGCTTGGGCAACGGTATGACCAATAAACATTTTTCTTAAACGTTCTTGGGTATTACCTTCAAGAATACGACGTTCTTCTTCTTTATCGCGATAAAGCTGTTCAATAGCACTTTCTTCAATTTGCTGTGCACGCGTGTCTTTCTTATCGCCACGGCGTGTAAAGACTTGAACATCAATAACCACACCTTCATTACTTGGTTTAACACGTAATGATGAGTCACGAACATCCGTTGCTTTTTCACCGAAGATCGCTCTTAAAAGTTTTTCTTCAGGTGATAGTTGGCTTTCACCTTTAGGGGTGATCTTACCGACTAGAATATCGCCAGCCTTAACTTCAGAACCAATTTCCACGATACCACACAAATCAAGGTGACTTAATGCTTCTTCGCTGACATTGGGAATATCTCGGGTAATTTCTTCGTCACCTAGTTTAGTTTGACGCGCCACGGCTTCAAACTCTTCAATGTGAACAGAAGTATAAACATCATCACGCACAACTTTTTCAGAGATAATAATCGCATCTTCAAAGTTGTAACCACGCCAAGGCATCAATGCCACCAAGGCATTACGGCCAAGCGCAAGTTCACCCATATCTGTTGAAGGACCATCTGCAATAATGGTTCCACGTTCAACATATTCACCCACTTTCACAAGTGGACGCTGGTTAAAGCATGTATTTTGATTCGAGCGCAAATATTTATACAAACGATAAATATCAACACCTGTTGTACCTTGAACTTGCTCGTCTTCATCCACACGGATAACGATACGACTACTATCAACACGCTCAATAATACCCGCACGTTTTGCAGCAATAACCACGCCCGAGTCATGAGCAACAGCAGCTTCCATGCCTGTACCCACAAGTGGTTTTTCAGAGCGCAACAATGGCACAGCTTGACGCATCATGTTTGATCCCATCAAGGCCCTGTTTGCATCATCGTGCTCAAGAAAAGGAATCAAACCAGAAGAAACAGAAATCACCTGTGAAGGCGATACATCCATATAATCTATTTCTTTAGGACCAACCAATAAGAATTCACCGTTTTGACGACATTGGTTGGTATCAGAAATAATCTTACCATCTTTTGCTACGCCCACATTTGCTTGCGCAATGATATGTTCAGCTTCTTGAATCGCAGATAGATACTGAACTTCTGAGGTCACAACACCACCGACCACTTTACGGTAAGGGGTTTCAATAAAGCCAAAGTCATTCACTTTTGCATAACAAGCCAAAGAGTTAATCAAACCAATATTTGGACCTTCCGGTGTTTCAATCGGACACATACGACCATAATGGGTAGGATGAACATCGCGCACTTCAAAGCCAGCACGTTCACGAGAGAGACCACCAGGGCCTAAGGCAGAAAGACGACGTTTATGCGTCACTTCTGAAAGTGGGTTGGTTTGATCCATAAATTGTGATAATTGAGAAGAACCAAAGAACTCTTTAATCGAAGCGATCAAAGGCTTGGCATTCACAATATCAGAAGGCATCATTTCTGAAATATCACCATTACTTAAACGTTCACGAACAGCTCTTTCCATACGGATTAAACCAATGCGAACTTGGTTTTCAAGCAATTCACCAACAGAACGAACACGACGGTTACCTAAATGATCAATATCATCAACTTCGCCAATCACATCACGTAAATTAAGTAATTTTTCTAAACTGATTAAAATATCTTCGTTGCGAAGTGTATCGTGCGTCAAAGGAACAGCATCGTTAGAGATACCCAAACGACTATTCAACTTCATACGGCCAACACGAGACAAGTTATAACGGCCGGGATCAAAGAACATAGACTCAAAAAGGTTCTTTGCAGTTTCAACGGCTGGTGGCTCACCAGGACGCATCATGCGATAAATTTCAACTTGCGCTTCTTCTTTACTTTGGATGCTATCCAAACGAAGGGTATTCGATAACCAAGGGCCAGAAAGAAAACTATCAATAAACAAGCAGTCAAAAGTCTCAATGCCAGCTGTTTCTAGCGCATCTAAAGCTTCTTCTGTTATTTCTTCATTGAGTTCAAGCAGCTCTTCATCATTGCAAAACATCGGCTCAGAAATAGCTTCTCCGATGACAGCTTCGCGTGGAATATCCAACCACTCTACACCAGACTTCACGATACGGCGAATAATCATTGGTGTATATTTTTTGCCTTCAGCAACCATCTTCTTGCCATCAATGACCACGTCATAGCTGGCTCTACTTTCTGCAAAAGTAGCTGCATCAAAACGAACTTGCATACCGTTTACACCAAAGCGATACGTACGCTTCTTATAAAAACGGTTTAAAATTTCTTGTTCTGTTAAGCCCATCGCTTTTAGTAAAACACCAACAAGCATTTTTCGACGTAAATCAATACGGAAAAACACTTTGTCTTTAGCATCAAACTCAAAGTCTAACCATGAACCACGGTAAGGAATAATACGTGCTTTAAATAGGAATTTACCTGAACTGTGTGACTTCCCACGATCATGATCAAAAAAGACACCTGGAGAACGATGCATTTGAGAAACAATCACACGTTGGGTACCATTAATAACGAAAGAACCAAAGTCAGTCATCAAAGGTAATTCACCCATGTAGACGACTTGGTCACGAACTTCACGAACTTTACGTTTATCAGGGTTGCGTGAATTACTACCTTCTTCAAAAATCTTAAGGCGTAATTTCACTTTAATCGGCACTGCGTAAGTCATATCTCGACGACGACACTCATCGAGGTCGTAACGAGGCGGGCTGTATTCTAAGGATACAAAGTTAAGCTCTGCACAACCACCATAATCACGTATCGGAAATGATTTAGAAAAAACTTCTGATAAGCGTGAGTCATTAATCTGAGTAAGGCCAGAACCTATGCCTGTAAACTCATGATATGAGCTTGTTTGCAATTGAAGCATATTGGGCATGGAAGCAATTTTTTCATTACTGCCAAAATTTTTGCGATAGCGCTTCTGAGTTCCCTGAGTAGACATGTATACCCCATTGTCATATGAATTACAGAAAAAAAGGAATCCTCGATAGCATGCTATCGAGGATTCGTGTTGCTTAAAGTACTTTAGTTAGCAAGTAGTTACTTGATTTCTACGCCAGCGCCTTGCTCTTCCAACTTAGCTTTTACTTCTTCAGCTTCATCTTTACTTACAGCTTCTTTAACTGCTTTAGGTGCGCCATCTACGACTGCTTTCGCTTCTTTTAGACCTAGGCCTGTGATTTCACGAACAGCTTTGATCACTTTGATTTTCTTGTCGCCTGCAGAAGTTAGAATTACGTCGAATTCTGTTTGTTCTGCTGCTGCTTCACCGCCGCCAGCTGCTGGTGCTGCCACTGCTACTGCTGCTGCTGCTGAAACGCCGAATTTTTCTTCCAATGCTGAAACTAGCTCTGAAAGTTCAAGAACTGTCATGCTTTCGATTGCGCTGATTAAGTCGTCTTTTGTTAATGCCATTGTAATGTCTCCTGACAAATGATTTTTAAAATAGGGATTTAAATTAAACGGATTCTTTTTGATCACGAACAGCGGCTAGCGTACGTACAAATGAAGCTGGAACTTCAGCTAAAGTACGAACAAAACTGCTGATTGGTGATTGTAGACTGCCAAGAAGTTTAGAAAGTAGAACCTCTTTAGAAGGCAAGCTTGCAAGAGCAGTTACTTCTGCTGGAGCAATACAACGCCCATCAAGAACGCCACCAAGAACAATAAGTACTTCATTTTTCTTAGCGAAGTCAGAGACAGCTTTTGCCAAGGCTACTGGGTCATTGCCATAAGCAATGGCAGTAGGACCCGAAAACAAGTGACTTGCTACGGCAAAATCTGTTCCTTCGGCAGCACGACGTGCCAAGGTGTTTTTCACTACTAGCAAAGAACCACCCGTTTGACGTAAGTCACCACGAAGTTGATTCATCTGATCTACAGTAAGGCCACGATAATGTGTGACTACAGCAGCTTCAGAATTGGACCATGTTTCATGCAATTCCTGCGTAAGTTGTTGTTTATCGTTACGATTCACATCAACCTCCTTTAAAATTCGATCCGCGCACAAAAGCGACTTCCATCTATGTAGGACATTAAGCCTCACGACACCTACAGTCTTGGACGGATCGTTAGTACCCAGCGGTGATAACACCGCTGGAGTCAAGCCTATAAATTAGAGACTTGAAATATCAACACGAACACCAGCACCCATTGTACTTGAAAGCACAACAGATTGGACATAACGTCCTTTAGCACCAGGTGGTTTCATGCGGTTTAATTCATCAAGAAGAAAACATAAGTTTTCATCGAGTTTAGCTTCATCAAAAGAGCGTTTACCAACAGATGCATGGATAATACCATTCTTATCAACACGAACGGCAATTTGCCCTGCTTTAATCTCAGTGACAGCCTTGGTTACATCCATAGTCACTGTACCTAATTTAGGATTAGGCATTAAACCACGAGGGCCAAGAACACGGCCTAAACGACCGACTTGAGCCATCATATCAGGTGTTGCAACAACACGATCAAAATCCATGAAGCCATCTTGAACTTTCTTAACTAAGTCAGCATCACCCACGATATCAGCACCAGCTGCTTTAGCAGCTTCAGCTTTATCGCCTTTTGCAAAGACGGCAACACGAACTGATTTACCTGTACCATTTGGTAAGGAGATACTACCACGAACGATTTGGTCTGCATGACGTGGATCAACACCAAGCTTTACAGCAACATCAATAGATTCATCAAATTTAGTTTTAGGTTGCTTGTATAATGTTGAAACAACTGCGCTTAGAGCAACAGGTGCTGCTGGGACTACACTGCGAGCATCGCGCATGCGTTTAGAAATCTTTGCCATCTTTATCCCCTAACCTTCAACATTTAGACCCATAGAACGGGCTGTGCCTGCAATAATACGAGCTGCTGCTTCAATATCGTAGCTGTTTAAGTCAGCCATTTTTACTTCAGCGATCTCACGCAATTGAGCTTGAGTTACTGTACCAACTTTTGCTTTGTTAGGCTCAGAACTACCTTTTGTGATACCAGCTGCTTTTTTCAAAAGAATTGAGGCTGGTGGTGTCTTGATGATAAAATCAAAAGATTTATCTTTATAGACAGAAATCACAACTGGTAAAGGCATACCAACTTCGTGACCTTGGGTCTTGGCATTAAAATCTTTACAAAACTGCATGATATTAACGCCAGCTTGACCTAATGCAGGTCCCACTGGTGGGGCTGGGTTTGCTTTACCTGCAGGAACCTGCAGTTTAATTAATTTTTCAGCTATCTTAGCCATATTGTCCTACCTATAGATTAAGGTTTAACCCTTCTCGACTTGGACATAGTCGAGTTCGACGGGCGTTGGCCGACCAAAGATGCTTACGCTGACTTTGAGTTTAGCCTTTTCTTCAAAAACTTCTTCTACTACGCCATTAAATGAGGCAAAAGGACCATCGATAACACGAATAGCTTCACCAACATCAAACAGAACTTTAGGTTTGGGTCTTTCAATGCCTTCCGCAATTTGTTTACGCAAAGCTTCGACTTCTCGTAGAGGCATAGAGCGTGGTTTTCCACCACTACCTAAGAATCCAGAGACACGATCAACAGAACGAACAATATGCCAAGTCTCGTCGCTCATATCCATTTCAACAAGGATATAACCGGGAAAGAACTTGCGTTGAGAGGTAACTTTTTTACCTTCTTTTAATTCAACAACTTCTTCACGAGGTAACAGTATTTCACCAAAGTGATCTTCAAGACCTGAGCGTGTAATAGACTCCATCAATCTTGCGATAACTTTGTCTTCACTGCCTGAAAAGACCTGAACAACATACCAACGCTTAGCCATTATATAACCTGCTTCACAAGCCAGCTCAATACTGAATCAGCACCCCACAGAAACAACGACAGCACAGTCACCATTGCGATGACCATGACTGTTGTTTGCACGGTTTCTTTAAGAGATGGCCAAGTAACTTTCCTAGCCTGTATCTGTACTTCTTTGATGAAAGACATCGTCGATGTAATATGACTCATTATTTTAAGTTCCTGCGCTGATTTAAAGTGGCAGGCCAGGAGGGACTCGAACCCCCAACCCCCGGTTTTGGAGACCGGTGCTCTACCAATTGAGCTACTAGCCTTTAATCATCAAACTTTTGATTCTGAATGCAATGTATGCTTGCGGCAGGAGTTGCAATATTTACGTAGCTTCAACTTTTCCGTTGCAGTACGTTTGTTTTTATCTGTTGTATAGTTACGTCTTTTGCAATCACTACACGCCAAACTTAACAATTCACGCATGGTTATACTCCGTTTTTAGAAAGAAACTCAAAGGATGTTTAAACATCCTTTGAGAAAGATCAATAAGAATTTAATACTTACTTGTTAATTTCGGTGACAACACCGGCACCAACAGTACGACCACCTTCACGGATAGCGAAACGAAGTTCTTTATCCATGGCGATAGGTGTAATTAACGTCACGTTCATAGCAACATTATCACCAGGCATAACCATTTCGGTGCCTTCAGGTAATGTCACACTTCCAGTCACATCTGTTGTGCGGAAG
>JAUZRG010000052.1 GCA_030950585.1 Mariprofundaceae bacterium
CAGGACAACATAACCGATTTACCCAAGAGCAAATGGACTGGCTGCGTTTAATTAAAGATCATGTCATCAGCAGCTATCATATCGAATTGGATGATTTGGATTACACCCCTTTTGATAGCCAAGGTGGTAGAGGCAAAATGCACCAACTCTTTGGTGATGGAATGCATGATATGATGAATGAACTGAATGAGGCATTGGCGGCATGATGAGAGAAGACTGGGAAGAATGCTCATTGATTGAAGGTTGTGATATTCACGACAATTTAAGAAAGCCTATTAATTCAAAAGAAAGGAATGGACGGATTAATGGAAAAACTCAAGATCAGTTATACCCATATTATGGAGCAACAGGGCAAGTAGGATTTATTGATAACTATTTGACGAATGATGATTATGTTTTAATAGGTGAAGATGCAGCACCCTTTTTAGATTATTCCAAAGATGTAGCATACCAAATATTTGGTAAAACGTGGGTTAATAACCATGCACATATTTTGAAGTCAAAGTTCAACAATATGTTTTTGCTTCATTATTTGAATAATTTCAACTACAAAGATTATGTGTCTGGAACAACCAGATTGAAGTTGACTCAAGGAAGATTAAAACAAATCCCAATTAAAATCGCTCCCCTCCCTGAACAACGCGCCATAGTCGCCAAAATAGAAGAACTCTTTTCCGATTTAGACAAAGGCATCGCCGACCTCAAAAAAGCACAAGGCCAATTAAAAATCTATCGCCAAGCAGTATTGAAAAAAGCCTTTGAGGGGGAGTTGACTAAAGAATGGCGAGAACAACAAACCGATTTACCTAGTGCGGATGAGTTGTTGAATAAAATTAAAGAGGAACGGCAAAAGTACTATGCGCACCAGCTTGAAGATTGGAAACAAGCGGTAAAAAGTTGGGAAGGAAATGGAAAGGAAGGGAAAAAGCCAGGGAAGCCAAAGTTATTTGAAAGTTTGCCCGATTTAACAGAAGACGAACTTAATGAGCTTGCTACTTTACCTATGGGCTGGTCATGGTTTAAAAATGAGAGTTTCTTATTTGAGGTAAAGGATGGAACACATGATACACCAAAATACCAAGAAGATGGAACACCATTCATTACCCAAAAAAATATTAAGAACAATTCCGTTTCCTTCTCTGACGTAAAATATATCTCTGATACTGACCATAAAAAATTCTTTCAGCGTTCAAATGTTCAAAAAGGTGACATTATTATTGCTATGATTGGTCATGGAAGAGGAAGCTCTTGTATTGTGGATACGGATAGAATTTTTAGTATTAAGAATGTTGGCTTATTTAAATTTTTTAATTCGATACACAATAACCAATATTGCCTACATTATTATCAATCAACTTTAGGTCTAAACCTAGCTCTGAAGAAATCAAAGGGTGGAGCACAACCTTTTATTGGTCTTACTGAGCT
>JAUZRG010000053.1 GCA_030950585.1 Mariprofundaceae bacterium
TCAATTGAGCGCAAATATTCATAATCACTGGTATATTCCGATTCAGCAAAAATCGCTGAGATTTTAAACCCCTATCTATCAGTCTTCACAAGCATCTGAAAAAATACTTTTCGCACTGATTTTAATAAATGTAAAAAAGTACTTGACTTTTTCAAAAATTAGGATCTTAATGTCACTTTCAACAAGTGATAGATTATTGACTATTTTGGCTTCACTAACGAAACAAAAAAAACATCTCAGTTTTTCAGCACTAAAAGATTCCATGTCTTCCTATTTTGATGCCATTGAAGATAAGCGTGTGCAGAATAAATGTGATTATAGCCTGCATGATGTACTTATGAGTGCTTTTTCTTGTATGTATTTTCAAGATCCCTCCTTAAATGAATTTCAGAAACGTATTCAGGAAGAACAACATAAAAACAATTTACAAACACTTTTTGGCGTTAAGAGTATTCCCCAAAATACTCAATTGAGAGACATTCTTGATGAAATTCCTTCGGAAGAACTTGCTCCCATCTTTAACGATTTCTTTAATCGACTGCGTCGACATAAACACTTGGAAGATTACGCCATTTTACCCAATACCTTATTATGTGCGATTGATGGCACGCAATACCATCGTTCAAAAGATATTCACTGTGAGCAGTGTTTACATAAAGAGCATAAAGCCGGTGAGATAACCTATAGTCATGCCGTTTTACAAGGAGCAATTATGCACCCTGATAAAAAACAGGTATTGCCCGTTATGCCTGAGGCTATTGCTAATACTGATGGTACTGATAAACAAGATTGTGAAAGTAAAGCCGCTAAACGGTTTATTAAAAATCTCAGACAAGCTCACCCTCGCCAAGGCTTTCTCATTGTAGGAGATGGATTAATGTCCCATCAACCGATGATAGAATCATTTATTGATGAAGGCTGTCATTTTTTGTTTGTTGCCAAACCAGGCGACCATAAATATATGTTCAAATCGCTAGAAGGTTTCCCTGAATTAGCATCCTATCAATTTGATGATGAAAAGGGTTGTACTCATTATTATCGCTGGAAAAATGAAGTGCCGTTACATGGTGGCGAGAATGCGATTAAGGTCAATTTTTTTGAATATATCCTAAAAAATAAGGATGGCAAAATCACTTATCGAAACAGTTGGGTAACCGATATTAAAATGAGTCGATACAATATTGTAGGAATGGCTCGGGCAGGACGTTGCCGGTGGAAAATCGAGAATGAATGCTTTAACACGTTAAAAAATCAAGGCTATTATATCACGCATAATTATGGTCATGGTAAAAAGCACCTGAGTTACAATATGTATCTACTCACTCTTCTGGCTTTTTACTTCCATCAAATCTTTGAATTAACGGATGGTGCTTATCAAGCATGTCGTAAAAAATTGGGCTCTAAAAAATATATGTGGGAGAAATTTAGAAACGTAATCCGTTTCTTTATCATGGATTCATGGGCTATGCTGATGGATTTTATACTTAGTCCAGATGATTATAAGGTGACTTTAACAAAAAATAGATGACAAACCATTATTAGAAATATGCACTTGAGTGTGTAGCTTGATCCCTGCCTGATATTTAGGGAGAAA
>JAUZRG010000054.1 GCA_030950585.1 Mariprofundaceae bacterium
CTTACGTCGTAGAAACAGTGCTTTTAGAAGGAGAACGAATACCTATGCAAAAAATACAGCTGCGTTGCAACGAACTTTGGATGTACATCAAATGATTCATCATTTTACGCGTATTCATTGGACAACAGGCAAAGTTCCAGCTGTGGCTATCGGATGTATTAAGGAGGCATTGTCTCTTGAAAGTATCTGACTCTTAGAATCACTTAAAAATTCAAGTATCAGTTGGAAAAGTATGATTCAAATAACCTCAGTGGAATGACTCGAACCCAGTGCCTTGTCCTAAAGGTTGCTTATTATTTATGTAATAGTTAGTTTCACTAACTTTATCTTAAAGATAATTTCAATAATAAAGAAGTATTTATGTTTTATAGACTTACGTTTTTTATGTCGGCTATGATCATGCCATTTACCTACACTTTATGAGAAGTTACGTAAATACTTTGTTAGCCTCTTCATAGATGAACAAAAAAAACTGTTTTATCTATTCGTAGTGAGGTGGGTTTTAATGAGGTTGCGCTTAAGCGTTTTGAAGTATGGATTAGTTTTTTTAGGCGTATTAAGAGGGTGGTATGATTAATTCTGTATTAATGGTTTGTGTTGGTAATATCTGTCGGAGCCCAATGGCAGAGGTGTTGGCAAAAGACCTCTTTGAGAAAGCAGGGAAGAAAATTGATATTGCATCTGCTGGTATAGCAGCTTTGGTCGACCATCCCGCAGACTTGTATGCCATAGAGGTTGTTGATGCTATGTATGGGTTGGATTTAAGTCAGCATCAAGGTCAACAGTTAACAAGACAGGTTGTATCGGGTTATGATCTTATTCTAACGATGGAAAAAGGTCATGTGGAAGATATTCATCGCTTATTTCCTCAGTTTTTAGGTAGGGTTCACCTAGTTGGAAAATGGAATGGTGATGAAGAAGTGTTCGATCCATATAAAAAGCCTAAATATTGTTTTGAAGATTCACTGGAAAAGATTCGGCGTGGCATTAATGCTTGGTTGAGGTATTTGTAGTAATGAAGGTTGATCATATAATAAAAATCATAACTATACTCGTACTCAGTATCTTATTGGGCTTGAGTTTCTCTGGTTGTAGCATGGCACCTAAAATGCATATGACGGAGAAGCTTTCTGATAAGGATGGGTTGGAAGGATCTTTTCGTGAAGGTGTTGTTATAAAGGAAATTGATGGTACCTTGATTGCAAAAATTAGTGATCAGTTGAGCAAGCCTTCGCTTAAATATATTGATACTGGGTTAAGTATCGATATATCCCAGTATCAATATATCGTGGCTCCGCAAGATATCATGCAAATTACAGTTTGGGATCACCCTGAACTTACGATTCCAGCAGGGCAGTTTAGGACAGCTGCGGATACTGGCAATTTAGTACAGGCTGATGGTACGATATTTTACCCTTATATTGGGCAGTTTCATGTTGCTGGGAAAAGTATGAATGAGATTCGAGTGGGTTTAACAAAACGACTAGAATCTTATGTTGAAAGTCCGCAAGTTGATGTTCGTGTTGCAGCTTTTCGTGGTCGTTCTGTATACGTTACAGGTCAAGTTAATAAGCCCAGTCGTTTACCAGTATCAGATATTCCCCTTAATGTAATCAAGGCACTTACTATGGTGGGAGGGACATTAAAGAGCGCTGATTTGCAGCATGTTTCGCTTACTAGGTCGGGAAAGACTTACTGGTTAAACCTTCAGGCTTTGTATGAAAGAGGTGATCCTCGAGCCAACGTGTTATTAAAAGATGGTGACATGTTGACGGTTCTCGATAATAATTTAAACAAAGTCTTCGTGTTAGGTGAGGTTGCAAAACCTGCATCACTGCTAATTCAAAACGGGCGAATGTCATTGGCAGAAGCTATTGCAGATAGCAGTGGTTTTGGTCCAATGTCGAATGCAGGACAAGTATATGTTATTCGGGGTACTCCAAGAGCTAGAGAATTAGATGATATTGAAATTACTGAGCGTAGTCCACTGAATCACTTTACTACTAAGGTTGATTTAGAGATTTATCACTTAGACGCTTCATTAGCAGATGCTTTACTGCTGGGTGACCACTTTCCACTACAGGCACGGGATGTCGTTTATGTTGCACCGACTGAGTTAAGTCGGTTTTCCAGGGTATTTAAAAACATTGCCGATGTTGTGAATGCCTCGTTCCAAACCTTGGTGTTATCTCGATCCTTAGGTCTTATAAAATGATAGGTAGATTATCTATGAATACAAAAACAGGAAATTTAACACAGTGTGGGATCGTTGAATTCCCAAAGGTGAGCGATGATCGAGGAAGCTTAACTTTCTTGGAAGCTGGTCATCATATTCCATTTGAAATTAAGCGCGTTTATTATAGTTATGACATTCCTGATGTTGACAGTGTTCGTGGAGCACATGGGCACAAGAAATTGGAACAAGTTATCATTGCTATGTCTGGTAGCTTTTCAGTGACTCTGAGTGATGGATTCTGTGAGAAAACCTTTCACTTAAACCGTGCTTGGAGAGGGCTTTATGTTGCTCCTGGTATGTGGCGTTTAGTCGAAAATTTTTCATCAGGTGCAGTATGTATGGTTCTGGCTTCAGCACTGTATAATCCAGATGATTATATCCGTGATTATGACGCATTTTGTCAATACGTGAGGGCTTAGATGTCTATACCTTCTGAAGAAACTATCCCATTCTTGAGTTTAAAACCTGAAATTAAGACTCAAAAAAATCAGTTAATCAACGCTTTTTTAAGTGTTCTTGATAGCGGTTTCTTTGTGCGTGGAGCTGAGGTTGAAGCTTTTGAAAGTGAGTTTGCGGCCTATTCTCATGCTCCGAACTGTGTGGGAGTTGCTAATGGTCTGGATGCGTTATCCCTTATTCTGCGAGCAATGGGTATCGGGCAGGGTGATGAGGTGCTAGTTCCTGCTCACACTTTTATTGCTACGTGGCTAGCTGTTTCTCAATGTGGTGCGACTCCTGTGGGTGTGGATGTTGAGTTGGAAACAGGGAATATGAACCCTGAGCTTATTGAACAGTCAATTACGGCAAAGAGTAAAGCTATTATTCCTGTGCATCTTTATGGTCGTCCAGCAAATATGTTGCAAATATGCAGTATTGCAAGCCGTCATGGTTTGAAAGTTATTGAAGATGCAGCCCAAGCACATGGCGCGATGTGTCAGGACAAATATGTAGGAATGTTTTCTGATGCTGCAGCATTTAGTTTTTATCCTGGGAAAAACTTAGGAGCCTTTGGTGACGGTGGTGCAGTGGTTACGAAAGATGATAAATTAGCGGCTAATGTACGTTTATTAGCAAACTATGGAAGTCGTGAAAAATATCATCATATTTGTCAGGGGGTGAATTCTCGTCTTGATGAAATGCAAGCTGCATTTCTTCGTATACGTTTAACACGTCTAGAGGCGCTCAATGAACGTAGGAATGAAATTGCTCAAAGGTATTCAGAGGCCTTTTCAGAACACCCTTCCTTGCAAATACCCATTGCGTCAGAGCTTGGCATGTTCCAAGTGTGGCATCTGTATGTGATTAGACATAAAGATAGGGATACGTTACAGAAAAAATTACAAAGTTTTGGTATTGAAACGCAGATTCATTACCCTATAGCACCTTACCAATCAGAAGCCTATTTGAGCCAGTGTGATCAATTATTTCCAGTTGCTGAGGCATGGTCATTAACCTGCTTAAGTTTACCGATGGGGCCACACTTGAGTGATGAACAGGTTAGGCATGTTATTCGGAAGGTATTGGATGCAGCGTAATGGCTTATAACATATAATCCTTTGTAACAGACCCCTCACATAGGTGCGTAAACATGTGGGGTCGGTAATCATGGACCCAGTAATTTCTTTGGAGAGAGTAATGAAAACAGAAAACAGTGTGAAATACTACCTGATTATTTTTTATATCGTCATGATATCTTTTCCACTCATATCTCAAGCTCAAGTCATGCCAGAATACAACACAAATTCTCCTGTTCTCTTAGATGTTTCCAAAGAAAACACTGTGCAACTTGAAATAACTCCACAACAAGCAATTTATCAAAGAATGCCGACGATTACGGCTGTCTATCACGGTAAAGAAATCACGACACTGCATTGGCAAGCCCATGATGGATTTGGTGTGAAAATCGCAGCTGGAAATATGCAATTGGTATCCAAGTCACCTCAAGAGATCATACTGCCTCAAGGGCATGGCTATTACGCACTAACATTGCAAAATGGTGATCGTGAGCAGCATTATTCTTTTGGGATTCTTCCTCCCATCTTACAAAAACAGCAAGATATTTTTGGTGTGTGGGTACAGGGAATGATCGAATATCCCAAGCTGGGTGTATCTTGGACACGAATACCTATTCACTACGAAAAATGGTACAATCGTAAAACGAACAAGAAATACAAAAAACACTTACATACGATACTTTTCAAGTTAAAACAGGAAGGAATATCCGCTCTTTTTTATCCAAAGTTAATTCCCAAGAGTATTAGTATTAGCCATAACCTTATTAGAGATGATCGGAAGTCTTGGGGAATATTTAATCAATGGCTCACAGAGATGGTTCAAGAGTTTGATGGTGAAGTCGCAGCTTGGGGGTTGATAAATGAACCTTTTGCATATGTTCTTTGGAAGATCCCTAATAAAATAACAATGCGCTACTGGCAGATGATGCGAACCATTATTGATAAGTACTCTTCCAATACACCGCTAATCGGACCCTGTCTCAATGTCCACAAAAATGCACAGTTAAGGCAGTACTATGATCTCATGAAAAGTGGGTTTGGTGAATTGGTGGATGGTATCGAGCTGCATACTTATATGCGTAATGTATCACATAACGGTGTAAGGTTTTCACACGCTATGCCAGAAGATATTGATTGGCATACGCGCATGCGCAAAGCACTCCTTATTGCTGGATCAGGAAAAATAAAACATGCGCTATGGATTACAGAAATGGGTATGCCTGCTAAATATGAAGAGGAGCTACAGCAGGCATCATTTGTGACACGTTCGGCACTTTGGATAAAATATATGCAAGGTAATGGCATACCGATCAAGATGTTGAATTGGCATGCCTTCAGCTACGCACAGGGAGGTAATGATCACGCAAGGAATTACTCTTTGTTCCGTAACATAAACACCCGTGGTAAAAAATCCCGATACGAAAAACATTCTCCACAAGCTAGACCTGCTGCGATAGCGTATGGCACTTCGATTCGATATTTGAATGGAGCAAAATTTGTCCGTCAATGGAGCAATTTACCTGCACATACCTATGCTTTTGAATTTATTAATAAGGGTAAACATATTGTCGCCCTATGGACAACAAAAGGTAAAGAAAATATCCACATACCCAAACGGATAAGACAAGCAACTTTATCAAACATGTTTGGAAAGAAACTAAGAGTACCTCAGAAGAAAACACTTAAATTAAGCCATGAGCCTATCTGGATTGAATATAAATGATGTATCAAAACAATAAAGAAGCATCCAATAAAATACATGTTTCATATCAAGATGACGTGGATAATGATGCTAATATAAATTTATGGCTAGCAATTATCAATGAAGCTAAATGGAGAATTTTAACTGTTGCACTATTAGGTGCAATAGCAAGTGCTTTTTTACATTACATATCAATGCCAAAATTTGAGATAAAAGCAATGATGTATGCGTCAAACCAGTCGTCAACAATACCTGGACTAGAGGGTATTCCTGGCCTAGGCATGGATTCTTCACCTGCTTTAACTGAAGCTCAAATCTTACTGACAAAACAGACCATTGGAGAAGTCGTAGAGACATTAAAATTAAGTTATTATACTAAACCTCATTACTTGCCTTTGATTGGCGAAGGTTTTGCACGCCATTTTAAAGGCATAGAAGAAAAACTAGCCGATCCCCTCTTTTGGTTTGATTCATTTTCATGGGGAGGGGAACGTATTCATTTGGAAAGTTTTGATGTTTCCAATAAATGGATAAATGTATCTCTAAGCTTACTTGTGCTTGGTCAGGGTCGTTATCGTTTACTTGATGAATATAATAATATATTGCTAGAAGGGCAAAAAGGAGAACTGAGTTCAAAGAATGGCATTACATTGTTGGTGAGTGACTTACATGCCCGAATTGGAACAAGTTTTGATATCAAGTATTTATCAGAGTTAACGGCTATTGAAGAATGGCGACCTATGTTTGTAGCTTCAGAAGATGTGCGAGGCTCAAATGTGCTTCATATCCGATGTGTCACCAACACCCCTGAAAAAGCTGTGCTAATTCTAAATCAGCTATTGCACCAACACATACAGAATAACATTGAGTTTTCATCAGCACAATCAGAAAAAGGTGTGCAGTTTATTATGCTCCAGCTTCCAGAGTTAAGAAAAAAACTTAAGACAGCTCAATATGAACTTAACGAATACTTACGAATACATAAAATGGTGAACATAAGCTTTGAATCAACATCTCTTCTCAATAAAATCGTAGAACAAGAGACGAAGATATCCGATTTAGAGATAATACGCTTAGATTTACTGCATGCGTTCACATCTGAGAACAATAAAATTCGAGTCCTTGACGGTAAATTAAAACACATGAGACATGAAAAAGATAAAATGCAGCAAGAAGTAAAAAACATGCCTAAAAAGACACAGGAAGTTGAAGCACTAGAACGTAATGTACAAATAGCCTCAGATTTATACATAGCTCTTCTTAACCGCATGCAAGAGCTACGTATTGCAAAAGCTAGTGATGCTGGAAATTTACGTATTGTTGATAAGGCACGGATACCTGAAAAAACAATATCACTTAGTATGCCTATCATGATTATTTTAGGAACAATTGCAGGATTTTTGATCGGACTAACGGGCGTTCTTTGGCGCAGGTTAATTAATGATAACATTGACAATGCAGATGATATTGAAAAATTAGGCCTAACAGTTTTAGCAAATATCCCTCATTCAAGGGAACAGAAGAAAACTGCTACTAACCTAACATTAAAACCCAATGCTGATATAAAAGAACGCTTTCTTTCATTAGGTAAAAATAATGATTTGACTGTAGAGAGTTTACGTAGTCTGCGGACAAGCCTTCATTTCTCACTATCTAAGCATTCTACTACAAAAAAACGCATGATGATTAGTGGTAGTCGGCCAGAGTCAGGAAAGAGTTTTATTAGTATCAATCTTGCACAGTTATTCCATCAGTCTGGACAAAAAGTTCTCATTATTGATGCTGACATCAGACGCGGATATCTGAATAAATATTATAATATATCCAACACACCAGGCTTAGCAGATGCACTATCTGGAGCGGTAGAGATTCAGGAGGCTATTCACTACCCTACAGAAGACTTAGCTGACATATTAACCACTGGAACAAGAGTAGCTAACCCTTCAGAGTTGTTTATGCAACCTAAATTCTCGGAGCTACTAGATAAACTTAGCCAGACATATGACTTGATTATTATTGATACCCCCCCTGTTTTAGCTGTAACAGATGCATTGATTATAGGAAATTTAGTTGATGAAAGCATTGTCGTTCTGAGGTCAGGAGATCAAAACTCTCGGGAAGTTCAGCAGATGATTCAGAGGTTTTCTCATTCCAATATCTCTCTTTTAGGTGCTGTGTTTAATGATATTCCAGCTAATGCCATGGCTGGTTCAGGTACGCATGGCTATGGTTATCATTATCAATACCAATATGCGGTATCTTCCAAGTCATGAGTCAAAATCCTATACTTATTATTGGAATGGCACGTTCAGGTACAACGCCTGTAACCCACCTACTAGGAAGCTTACCACAAACACATGTGGAGCTTGAGCCTCACATGGTGTGGAAAGCAGGTAGCTTTAAACATTTATCAGATACTCACGTAAACATTCAACCAGCAATGGTTCAATGGATACGCCAAACACTCTTATCTAAAGCTAAAGGTAAAATATTAGTAGAAAAATCACCACCAAACTGCCTTCGTCCAGATATGATTCATGCCGTATTTCCAGAGGCACGAATTGTTTATGTGCAACGAGATCAGGTTCGCTGCATTGCATCTAATTTTGAACGTTCGCGGAAAAGTGATTCCCTAAACCCAAAAATTATTTTCAAAAAATACCTATACCAATCGGGAACTAAAAACCTTGGTGGCGCTTTAGGAAGTCGTAGTTTACGACAACAGTTACGCTTAACTGATTATCTACCATTTTTACGTTATGCGACACGCATGCTATTATTACGTCAGTCTCAACTCCTCCCCTTTGGACCTAAGATCTCAAATTATCCTGATATTGTCAGTAATCATGGCTTATTGGAGTATCATGTTCGCGTTTGGAGGGCTGCTGAGCAAAGCAAGGTAAAATTTCAACAGCTCTACGGTGATAAGATGAAAGTATTTCAGTTGGAGAAGCTATTTAATACGCACACTGACTTAGAAGAACTATACGAATTTTGTGGCTTTCAACCTGATAAAAAACAGTGTCAAAATATTCTGATTCAACTGAACCGAAACAAACTAGACAACCTTAAAAATGAAGCACCATTAGATGCAGAGATACGTTACAAATTAGATAAGCATCGTAAGGATATAACTTGATAATTATGATTCATGATTTTGGGCGACATGCTTTTATTTTTCAGCTGTCGTGTGAATTAGCACGCTGTGGACATGAGGTTCACCATCTCTCATTTGCTGATGATAAAACACCCTGTGCACCCTTACAGGCTACAAAAGATCATCCTGCATTGCTAAATATACATACACTTAGCCTGCCTTATACCTATAATAAAGACAACTTTTTCTTGCGTAAAGTCCAGTTAATGCATTATGGAAAAATATTGGCAAAAAAAATATATCATATTAAACCAGATGTTGTCGTAGCCTCTACAACCCCTCCTGATGCACAACGATACATGCAACAACAATGTCATAAACAAAATATTCCCTTTGTTTTTTGGCTACAGGATCTATTTGGACTCGCCGTATATAATTTACTCGGTCAGAAAAACTGGTTATTTGCAGCTATTGGTAAATATTATTTAAATATGGAAAAAAAGTTATTACAAAAAAGTAATGCAATCATTTGTATTTCAGAATGCTTTCAAGATGAGTTGTGTGATTACCAGCTAAATAAAGACCTACATGTCATTCACAACTGGGGGGCATTACCTAGTGATAATCCCCTACTATTAAACAAAGATAACCCATGGTCTCGGCACTATAATTTACATGAGCAATGTGTTTTTATGTATTCTGGTACGCTAGGAATGAAACATGACTGTGAACTTTTGTTAGCATTGGCACGGGCATGTGAGTCAGAAAAACATACTCGGTTGGTTATTATTTCCGAAGGTTTAAAAATGGAAAAGTTACGGCAACAGGTCGAAAGCGAGTCTTTACACGGTACTTTACTTTTACCTTTTCAATCTGATAAAGACTTTATTTTGGCACTTGCCACAGCTGACGTAACATTAGCAATTCTAAGTAATGACGCTTCACGTTTCTCCGTACCATCTAAAGTTCTAAACTATATGTGTGCGGGAAACCCAACATTAATTGCAGCTCCAAAAAGCAATCAATCTGTCCAGATGCTATTGTCGGTCAATGCAGGACTATCCGTTGATTCAGATAATACAGATGACTTTATTGAACAAGCCTTTACTTTGTCTCGAAATGAAAAATTAAGAATGCAGCTTGGAAAAAATGCAATGACATATGCTAAACAACACTTTGATATTCAAAAAATAGCATGTACTTTTCTTAAAGTGTTGAAGCAAGCATGAAACAGTTCACTCTTCTTATGAAGATTAGCTTCACCGTTCGCGCATTTGATAAGGTAGTTCGAGGAAAGCCTCATTCGTAGATGAATAAGATCAATCTAGCATCGTTGCTGGATAAACACTTTCCCACACACGGCAACTGGACAGGCCTAGGAGGCTGTCCGAGAATGAAGATCGTAGCGAGGGAAAGTGATATTAAGTTGGATTTTCGCCCCATTTGAGGCGAATAGCAGGGACTATTTAACGATAATGGGGTGGAAATACGGCCAATATCCGCTTTTACGCAGTAGGTTTGTCATTATCGGACAGCCTCCTAGGGGTTAGAGTGACTAACACGACGCTTTTAAGCCTCGAACATGAACGCTTCTCGACTTGCTGAAACCTGAATCTTGAGGTGTGATGGGTATATTTAATCATTCAAGGGAGTTAATCACCAATGCAGCTCAATCAAAACGATGCGCAACTGCGCGCACTCTTAAACCCAACAACACCAAATATTCTCGATCAACGCCAATTGCTCACCCAGTCTTCAAGCTTGGTAGATCATATTTTACAAACCGACAGTCTCACCGCTTATGAGCAAACAAAAACACAGCTCACCACCCTCTATGATGGTCTCAAATATATTTTTGATGTCGCCGAAATTCCGGTTGAACTTCGGCAAAAGCAATTTTTAAACAAAACAGGCTTAGCCATGTCACCCCAACACGCGCTCACCACGATTAAAGATGTGTTTCGGGTTTCGGCCTTTATTCGTGCCATTGACCAAGCCATTGGCGACTTAAAAAACATATTTCATGAGCCACTACACATTATTTATCCCGCTTGTGGCCCACTTGCCCCGCTGATGATGCCTTTGTTGGCCTATTACCAAAGCACAGGAAAATATAGTCCAGAGGACTTAAACGTGACCCTCATTGATGTGCAAGAAGGTGCGGTCTTAAGTTTAAAGAAACTTTTTGAAGCTTCAGGCTTAGCACCCTATATCCGAGAAATTGTCTACGGCGATGCCGTCGATTACATCAAAAAGCCCAATGATAAAATTCATATGGTTGTTTTAGAAGCCATGCAGCACGGGTTTAGCACCGAAGGGCAAATGGCCATTGCTCTGCACTTCTCCACATTGATCGAAGACCAAGGCTTATTTTTACCTGAAAAGATTAGCATTGAAGCTGTGCTATCATCAGGGCAAGAAGAATTTGTCGAACAATGGTCTGAGCAAGACCACACCCATGCCCAAGCTATGAAGCCAGAATCAAAAGAAGCACGCATCAAGCTTGGTACCGTACTGGAAGTCACCACTCAAAAGATGAGCCAACTTGAAATCATGCAAATAGATGAATATACTCGTTTGATTCGCTGTGCCTCTTTAGCCATCCCCCACTTTGAAATCGGGGAAAAACAACACATGCTTCTATTTTGCACCAAAATAACGATTTATAACGATGAAATGCTTGATGAATACGATTCAGGCATCACTCACCCCCTACCTGATATGAATGTTTGCATCAATTTTGTACCAAAAAACGATCAAAATGAAGAGGATTTACTGGTCAACAGTGGTGATACACTGGTTTTTTTCTATCGCATGAATGGTCTACCAGGGTTTTTGGTAACGAAGGCACAGGTATAAACCATGAAACAGCCAAAAATCACCTTATTTATCTCCACCAGCATGGCATTTCCCATCGTGCAACAACTAATCCAGCGCCAACAATTGGCTGGCGTGGTACTCACGGCTCGTGTGGATGCCGATTCAATGCAGTTAGAGCAGCAATTGCAGCATATGCAACTGCCTTTCATCCGTTACAATGAACAAGACACACAACCCACCATTCATTTCATTCAGACACTTTCATCGCAGCTTGGCCTCATCGCCACCTTCACACACATCTTACCCGAAGCCCTCTTATCCTGCTTTTCACTTGGGCTATACAATGTGCATGCATCATTGCTTCCTGCCTATCGGGGCGCGAACCCCCTATTTTGGCAACTCAAAAACAATGAAAAAGAAAGTGCGGTACTCATTCACAAAGTGGAAAAAACAGCCGATACCGGTGGGATCGTTGCCAGTTACAAATTTGATATTCATCCACTCGATACCTTTGGCACTTTAAGCGGCTCTGTTTTTCAGGTTATGCCTCTAGTCATCAATGAGTTTCTTGATCTTATCGCCGAACATGGCCAAGCCATAGCACGAACTGAGCAACAAGGTGAGGTGTGCCAAGCACCGCAGCCATCACAACAAGATGTCAGCATCGACTGGTCAAGCATGACTGCCTCAGAGATATGCGCGCTTGCCAGAGCCTGCAACCCCAACCTAGGCGGTGCCCAGTTACGCTGGAAAAGTGCCCAAATTGGTTTGATGCAAGCCAATGTGGTAGATAAACCCATGTTTGGCGTGCCTGCGGGCACCATCATGCATATCGGTGCGCCTGAAGGTCTGCTGGTCGCAACAAAAGAATTTGCACTCTGTATTGACGTTGTTTACATGATGGATGGTGTATTCAGTGGCTTACAGTTTGCAGAACGGTTTTCTCTCAATGCTGGGGAAAAGTTTTTGAATCAGGTATAACAATAATAATAAGGAGATAGAGATGGAATTAACACTGAGTCAAATCACAATGATGGGCTGTAGTATTGCCCCTCGGAATACTATATTTTGTCAGGGTCAGTTAGTGAGTATAAGCCAACATTCTTCATTATATTCATTGTTGGCAACAACATATGGAGGTGATGGAAGGACTAACTTTGGTATTCCAGATTTGCGAGGTAGATCACCACTCGGACAAGGTCAGGGTCTAGGTTTGACACCTAGATACCTAGGCGAAAGGTTAGGAGTAGAAGTTGATACAACACCACTACCTGCGCATACACATACTCTTGATGGACTGTCAGCATCTCTGCATGCGAAAAAAGGGACAGGTGATGCCAATGATGCCAATGGAAACTATATTGCAACTGGAGAACCTTTTTCAACAGGCCGAAGTCCGACCTCATTAGGTACTGTAAATAATTCATTTTCGACGACAACTAATGCCGTGATGAATGCCAATGCCGTGAGTCTTGCTGGAACGATTTCAGCAGCAGGAGTGCCTAATGCGATGCAAAATAATATGCAACCAAGTATTGGAATGAACTATGTAATTGCAATTGAAGGTACTTACCCAACCCGTAATTAATAAACTGAAAATGTCAGTTTATTAATTACGGGTTTATAAAACAACCCCCTTGTATCTTGAAGAGGTTATTGAAAAAGTAGAGGGTAATAAGGTTGAAACATTGCCCTCTATTAACTAATAGAATATAGTGTTTCAATTAAAATATGTGTTGGCGCAAAATGAAAGTGTCCGCTTTTAGCAAAGTAGAAGTGTCACATTTAGCAACACCCTTAATGATTAGGAGCTAGAAATGAAGAAAAATGTTATACCTGAGGCCATCGCTTTGCCGAAGACACCTGCTATCAAAACAATTAGAATCCTACAAAATAAATGTTATAGGGGTTCCCTAGCACTACTTGGGCTTCTACTTTTTCTTCTTTCTCCAGCGATCCTGCATGCCGTACCTGCAGCCAATGGCACCTATGATTTTAGTGTGTTTACGGATGGCGGTAATAACCTCACTCATAATGACTTTACGCTTTCAGGCACAGCAAACGGGGTTGCCATGAATATGGCAATACTTAGCCCTTTTGCTACTGGAGATAATCAATGGGGAAGCTGTATTTACAAACTTACAGCGGATGGAACCAATACAGCTAGTTTTGAACTAACAGGCATCAGTGCCAATGATTTTGACACATTGGTATTGATAACAAATGTCTCCCTTGTGGGTAACAAAGCTGCGGGAGGAACAGTTGCTGGTGTTAACAACCCGCTTCCTGGCGGCAATACCACAGGTACGAAAGACAACTTTAATACTGCAGGCTTTGATTTAACGAATTTTTCTGGTGTGCAGTTATCCTCTTTTGAGATACAGTTTACGACACCGAATACAGGGAACACCTGTGGCAACATGAATTTTAACAGCTTTGCAATCATCAATGCACTCGCGCCTTCAACCAACAATGCCCCCACAGGCTCCGTCACTATCAGTGGCACAACCACCAAAAACTCAACCCTGACTGCCAACAACACACTGGCTGATGCCGATGTTCTGGGTACTTTTAGTTATCAATGGAAACGTGGTGCTACCAACATTGGAACAAATTCAAACCTCTACACCTTAGTTCAAGCTGATGTGGGCACCACCATTACTGTGACCATTAGTTATACCGATGGTGCAGCCAATGCAGAAGTAGTGGCATCGGCGCCAACGGCAACCATTGCAGATGTTGCAGCCAACAGTGCACCAGCATTAGGCGGCACATTCACGACCGCTGGAACCGTCAATGATAACGCCACGATAACACCTTTTTCAGCTGTGACAGTCAGTGATGCCAACCCAGCTGATTTAGTCAGTGTGAATATCAGGTATACCGCTACCCATGGCACATTCACTGGTACTGGCGGTACAGGTATTCCTGGTAACTATACGGTGATCGCTGCAACACCCGCAACCGCACAGGCCAACTTACAAGCTGCCACTTTCATCCCAACCCCTGGGCAAGTGACCACAGGAAAAACCGTACTTAGCACATTCACCCTAACGCCTAATGATGGCACTGTGGACGGCACAGCTAACGCCACAACCCAAGTCACAGCAACCTCAATCGCAAAAACGGCCAATGTAGAACATACACCTGCAATTATAGGAACAACCTTCTCCAATACGGGTAATCAAATGGGGCAATCCTTTATTGCACCTCGTAGCGGAACACTTGCTAGCCTCGGTATTACCTCATCCGTCGCATCGACAGGAGCCACGTTAAAAATTTACAGTGGTGATGGTATCGCAGGTACACTATTGCATACCCAAACCATTGCCGTTGACAATAATACAACGGCGGCAGCTGGTGTTGTGTCTGCTTATATTTATCAAGCTGTCCCACTCAACCTTGTTGTCAGCGTTATCAGTGGGCAAAGCTATACCTTTGATATTACAGCCACAGGCTATTTTCCCGTCTTTGATGGCAATAATTATACTGGTGGTATGCAATACAACACCGGCACGGGTGTTCCCGCTTATGACCTATTTTTTCAAGCTGTCATTAATGGCTCCAATAATGCACCAGCATTAGGGGGTAGTTTTAATAGCATCGCCGCTATCAATGATAATGCCACTATCGCGCCTTTCAGCGGAGTCACACTAATAGATGCTGATGGTGATATGCTAAGTGTGAACATTACCTACACGGCCGCCAATGGAACACTTAGTGGCACAGGTTTAAGCATCAATAGTGCTGGTAACTACACCATTCTCTCATCTGCCATTGCAACGGCACAAACAAATCTACAAGCCGTTGTCTTTACGCCCACAGCAGCCCAAGTCGCGGTGGGAAGCACCGTTGTTTCAAACTTTAGCCTAACACCCAATGACACCACCGTTGACGGCACAGCCAACGCAACCACAAAGGTGACTGTCACCGCTGTAGATACCACTAAGCCTCTGATTGCAGTCAATGGTGCCGATCCTTATACCTTTGAAGTCGGTTTAACTTATGTTGATCCATTGGCCACCGTCACCGATAACGTGGATGCCACCAATACGACTTTGGCTGGTACAAGTACCGTTAATAGTGCGGTCGTCGGTAATTACACT
>JAUZRG010000055.1 GCA_030950585.1 Mariprofundaceae bacterium
CAATGGATCAACATACGTTAAACCCACTTCAAAGGTATAAGGATCAGCACCGTTGGCTGTAATCACAGGTAAAGTGATATCTTGCACATACACATCACGCACCACAGTCATGGCGACATTGCTTGCCGCATCCATGTAGTCATAAGTGACGGTGTAGTTACCGACTGTACCACTGACAACATTGCTTATTCCTGCCAAAGTATTGTTCGTGGCATCAACATTATCGGTCATGGTTGCTAATGGATCAACATACGTTAAACCCACTTCAAAGGTGTATGGATCAGCACCATTGGTTGTAATCACAGGCTTAGTGGTATCTTGAACATAGACATCACGCACCACAGTGGTCGCCACATTATTGGCTGCATCGGTGTGGTTATAAGTCACGGTGTAGTTTCCGACCACAGTATTAACCACATTGCTAACACCAACCAAAGCCGCATTGGTAGCATCGACGTTATCGGTCACAGTCGCTTTTGGATCAGCGTAAGTTAAACCAACCTCAAAGGTGTAAGGATCAGCACCATTGACGGCAATCACAGGCTTGGTGGTATCTTGAACATAGACATCACGCACCACAGTGGTGGCGACATTACCTGCGGCATCGGTGTAGTCATAAGTCACAGTGTAGTTTCCGACTGTACCACTGACAACATTGCTTATTCCTGCCAAAGTATTGTTCGTGGCATCAACATTATCGGTCATGGTTGCTAATGGATCAACATACGTTAAACCCACTTCAAAGGTGTATGGATCAGCTCCGTTGGCTGTAATCACAGGCTTGGTGGTATCTAATACAACATTATTCACAATGGTAATTTTACGAATACGTTGGTTACCGAAATCCGCCACATACAAGGAGCCATAGGCATCCACGGTAATACCTTTGGGATAATTAAATCGTGCAGCCGTGCCTGCACCATCGGTAAAACCCAAAGTACTGCCTGCAACCGTCGTGACCACACCCGACGCGCTTATTTTACGAATGCTATGATTATTGCTATCCGCCACATACAAGGTGCCAGAGGCATCCACTGTGATACCATGGGGTCTATTAAATTGCGCAGCCGTGCCTGTCGCATCGGCAAAATTCGCAATACCATTGCCTGCAACGGTCGTGACCACACCCGACGCGCTTATTTTACGAATGCTATGATTATTGGTATCCCCCACATACAAGGTGCCAGAGGCATCCACGGTGATACCCATAGGATAATAAAATTGTGCAGCCGTGCCTGCACCATCGGTAAAACCCAAAGTACTGCCTGCAACCGTCGTGACCACACCCGATGCGCTTATTTTACGAATGCAATGATTGAAGGTATCCGCCACATACAAAGTGCCATAGGCATCCACGGTGATACCATTGGGAGTATTAAATTGTGCAGCCGTGCCTGTCGCATCGGCAAAACCCGCAACACCACTGCCTGCAACGGTCGTGACCACACCCGACGTGCTTATTTTACGAATGCGATGATTATCGGTATCCGCTACATACAAGGTGCCAGAGGCATCCACCGTGATACCATTGGGTCGAACAAAACTATTGCCTGTAATAGTCGTGACCACACCCGACGTGCTTATTTTACGAATGCGACTATTATTGGTATCCGCCACATACAAGGTGCCAGAGGCATCCACTGTGATACCAGCAGGATTATTAAATCGTGCAGCCGTGACTGCGCCATCGGTAAAACCCCAAATACTGCCCGCAACGGTCGTCACCGTGATGATGGGTGTGACATAAACATCACGCACCACAGTCGCGGCAACATTACCTGCGGCATCGGTGTGGTTATAAGTCACGGTGTAGTTTCCGACCACGGTGTTAACCACATTGCTAACACCAACCAAAGCCGCATTGGTGGCATCCACGTTATCGGTCACTGTTGCCAAGGGATCAACATACGTCAAACCCACTTCAAAGGTGTATGGATCAGCTCCGTTGGCTGTAATCACAGGTGAAATAGTGTCTTGCACATACACATCACGCACCACGGTGGTGGCAGGATTTCCTGCCACATCAGAGTGGTCATACGTCACAGTGTAATTACCAACTATACCGCTGACGACAGTGCTTGTGCCTGTTAAGGCTGCGTTGGTAGCATCGATATTATCGGTGACTGTTGCCAATGGATCGACATAGCTTAAACCGACGTCAAAGGTATAGGGATCAGCACCATTGACTGTAATGACTGGCGGTAGATCAACAACAGTGACCGTCGCATTGGCGGAATTGGCATGACCATAACTATCGGTCACTGAAAACATCACACTTGTTAGACCAATGGCCAAATTAGTAGGTGCATTATTGACCAGCGAAGCGGTTAAATTACCATCTTCTGTATCCAAGGCAGAAGCTGCTGCAAAAAAACCAGTAAGCTGGGTATCGACTCTTGCCACACCACTCACAGAACTGGCAATCACGCCTGTTTGATTGCTCGGAGGTGTCACAATGGGTGTGTAGTTACCATTGATTAACGATGATTTGAGTGAATTGATCACATAAATTGTGGCGGTATCTGTATTAGCATAAACATCACTCACCGTCACCACTGCCGTTCCCACACTCACTGGGCTAACCACCCCTGTATTGAATACAGTTGCCACAGCAACGTTGGACGAACTATAGCTGATGGGGCTAACGCCTGAGCTTAAATTCAGTTGTGCATTTGCCATCCCATTTAAATCCACTGTGATGACTTTGTTACTAATCAGCACCGTACTAAGGCTTATTTTACGAATATTATGATTCTTGCTATCCGCCACATACAAGGTCCCAGAGGCATCCACTGTGATACCTCTGGGATAATAAAATCGTGCAGCCGTGCCTGCACCATCGGCAAAACCCAAAGTACTGCCTGCAACGGTCGTGACCACACCCGACGCGCTTATTTTACGAATGCGATGATTATAAGTGTCCGCCACATA
>JAUZRG010000056.1 GCA_030950585.1 Mariprofundaceae bacterium
AGCCACCCCAAGGATCTTTGCCGCTACGGCATACGTGATAGAGGGGAATTATTTGACGGCTTACAACTTCGCCCGAATGGTCAAAATTCGACAGCGCCTGCAACAAGATGCCTAAAGCAAGGTGATGTCTTCCGTGACTAGGAGGCTGTCCGATAATGAAGATCGTAGCGAGGGAAAGTGAGATTGAGTTGTATTTTCGCTCCATTTGAGGCGAATAGCAGGGACTATTTAACGATAATAGGGTGAGAATCCGGCCAATATCCGCTTTTACGCAGTAGGTTTGTCATTATCGGACAGCCTCCTAGCACTACAACAAATGATCCACTACATCACAACCTATGGCTTTGAACAGCTTGGTATTTATAAAGAGAGTACCGTCTATATTCCTCGTGAGGTGATCGACCTACCAAGCATTCAAGATGACCTTCCATTCATCACAATATCAGCATCGGAAACAGCATCAGCTCCTCTGAAAATGACAATGCAGCACATGCCAGAAACTACTTAGTGAATAGCACAACAAACGCAATCTGTTTTAAAGATATGTTGAGCATGGCTGGCGCAACGGTCGTTAGCACGATTCCAGAAGGTGAGTTCTTCAATTTATCGCCAGAAAAACTAACAAAAGAAACATTCATCGACCTCATCAGCCCATTGCCTCACAAGTAGCCAATTCATGCCAATGCTTTGGATTCGTAGCATATACGGGAGCGTTACTTAATTGTTAACCGAGGTGAAAACGATAAGGTCGAAAGGTTAAACCATCTCGTCAACGGCACAGGTGTTATGGTATGTTTCCGCTTTATAATTTCAGGAGCTGATGATGTCCAACATGGTAAAACGTTTCGCAGACACACTCAATCAAGTGCAACATACGGGTGCTTATTATGCATCTGGTGATATTGAGATGCATGCCATACGGCTTGATGTGACAGGTGTTGGAACCATTGCCTTACCACTGTTGGATGTACTGGAAGCGATGAATCCCAGTAGTTTGGAGTTCAATGAAGCCACTGGCAATGCAGGAGCCAGTTTTGACCGACTTTATGCACTTGCAGCATTGGTCGTATGGCCACGCAAGCGTTATATGAATGTGATTGCACAGAGTGGAATCGTTGCATCCATTGGTT
Organism: Mariprofundaceae bacterium; assembly: GCA_030950585.1. Classification (GTDB taxonomy): domain Bacteria; phylum Pseudomonadota; class Zetaproteobacteria; order Mariprofundales; family Mariprofundaceae; genus JAUZRG01. The sequence continues at coordinate 1,131 of JAUZRG010000056.1, forward strand.
TTCTAGGTGAAATGTGCAAAGAGTGGCAAAATTCAGGAAGAGAAGTCGATTCACCTATTCGCATCGAAGCACAACAGCTTAGCAAACATATCATTGAGCAATGGCCTACAGACAAGTCATCGTACACAGCAAAATTCAGCATCGAGAGCAATGATTTCATGGCGCACTTAATCAGCTTTGAGGACTTGAAACAACTGGATAAGTTTTTATCCAAGTGTATCACTGAAGTGTCATATACTTCAGCAAACACCCCCGTTTTACTGCAATGTTTAACAAAGTTTTCTCAGGCATATGCCAAGGAAATCGTGACTGCTATTCTTGTTGCCCATAGCGAGAAACAACTCGCCGCCTGTGCCAACCTGCTTTATCGTGTGGTAAAACTTTTTGATCGCAACGATTTGCAACCCGCTGCTGATCATTTGATCAATACCATTGCAAGCCCCACTGCTCAAGAATCACGGTATCATCAACGGATTAATGCAGACGCTTCGCTTGAAAGCGTGCTTGAAGTGCTTCCAGCACTGGAAGTGATGGATTCAGCATTAGCCAAACAAGCTGCCACGCTCTTTCTTGAGCAATCAAAGAAATATCCAATGGATGATATTTTGCTTCCTGCCATGCTGCGTTTGTATCAAGGTGATGCCAGTCGAAATTTACCCAGTGTGTGCCAACTGCGTGAGCAGGTTTTAATACATTTAAAACAACGGATTGCCAAACCATTGGCATCACCTGAAAACTGGACACGTGAAAATAAAATGACATGCCGTTGCGATAATTGTCAAAGTGTCGCTGCTTTTCTTATTGACCCCAAACTTTCTACATACCACTATAAAGCAGCTGAGGCTAAACGCAGCCATCTTCAAACAAGTAGCCATAAGTGTGATCTTGACTTCAGCACTGAAAAGAAAAGTCGCCCTTACGTTCTTATCTGTCGTAAAAATAAGGCGAGCTACCAAAAGCTATACCAACAACGGAGTCTCGACTTAAAAGACTTGGCATCACTGGAAGATCAGTAACGTTACATATCTATTTTCAGGCTTGCACCTCAACATATCCGTCAGACCATATGTGGTAGTCAAGTTTTGTTGTAGGCTTATCCCAGCTCAACTTGGCCAACAAGGCAAGGCCTCGGATGAACAAAAAAAGAGAACAAAGTAAAAACTTTCATGTCTTACCCCCTGCCGTATCAATTCACCAAATTACTCTTTACGGCTGGTCAAGGATGCCCATAAAAACATTGATAACAATATAAATAACCGAGATAGAAAATAAATGACACATATCGTAGAAAAGATGAGAAACAATAACCCTGTCGGTATAATCATTGCGTTCCGATCACTGCTAAAATTGTAACAACCACTTACAAAAAAACAAAGAGGGCAACTATCAATTGTGCAACCTGACGCACCTAACAAGAGAGCCCATAGGCAACATAGAAGTGCTATCAAAAAAGCCAGCGAGCCAATCATCAAGCTTGCCCTCTTCATTGATATTGATGGCATGGGCTTGGGTATTCAATTCAGCTTCTTATTTTTTAAAGTAATAGATTTGGCTTTCATCGGGTGCAATCACCTTGTTATTCAAAAAATGATCACTGTGGGTTTCCACAATAATCTGTACCCCATTGTGGGCTGCAATCGCACACAGTTCCGCCATGCGTGCCTGCCCTTTGGGGTGCAAGTGTGATTCAGGGTTTTCAATCACAATAAAATCACCTGCTTTTGATTTTAGAATGGCAACAATCACAGGCAAAACATAGGTTAAACCAAAGCCAACATGCAGTGGTGACAAAGGAAAGGTGATATCACCCCCATACTCATATTGATACGACAAAGAGACACGTTGTAATTCTGGATACGTCTTGGAAGATACGGTGACACCGCTACTGATTTCCCCCAACCAGTGCGAGGCATTTTCAAGCAACTGATACGTGATGCTTTTAGGGTGTTTGAGTGCTTTGACATCTAAGATATGATGGTTTTTTTCGGCTAAAAAATGGGCTTTGTATTCACCTTTTGAGCCAATGAGGTTTTTATTGACCTTCTCTTCGGAAAAAGGAAAGTCATTGGCAGGAGATACGCGGTCTGTCTTTAAATAACAAAAACACGCATCATCAAATATATCCAATAAGCGATGATCACCTTTGGATTCTTTTAAATCGAAATTTGATTTTGTCTCAATCTTCATTTGCAATGCGGTGTCATCAGATTTTAGGTTAAAATAAATATGATCATCCGATGAATCATAAGACAACCACTACTTATTATTACCAAGATCTGAATACTCACCACTATTTAAAAACGTATTAAAACCCATTTCTATGAGTTGAGCATACTTCAATGTGCTGAGGCTTTTTAAGATGTCTTTATTTTCTTTCATCAATAGAATGGCTTGAATAAAGGATGATTTGCCACTGCTGTTGATGCCTGCAATCAATGTGAGGTTACTTAACTGAATCGACACATCATTGAGACTCTTGAAATTGCGAATAGAGATATTATTAACCTTCACTCGTGACCTCCTGAATTAAAGATCGAATGGTTTAAAACCTTGTTTCTTTTGCCTTTTTATCACTTGTGCCTTTGGTGATGGACTCAAAAAAATCAGAACTTTCATCTTTTAGCAAGGTGTTTAACTTGATGGTAAAACGATCTTTTTTTGTTTCAAATGTTGCTTTGTCTGCTATTTCGTCAAAACAAATCATTAACACATCAAATAAAGATTTATTGACCAATTTATTTTTGCTTGCATCAACCATGGAGCGGCTAAACTTATGATTATGACCCAATATTTTTTCAGAAAAGAGAAGGCTTGCAATGATTTTCTGTTTGAGTTCCTTCAATTCAGCACTGGACTTTTTATCCACTTCTTCCATAGCCAAGTCTAAAAATTCTTGCATGATGGTAAATTGATCATCCGTAAGGGTTTTAAACGCGATAAAGCGCAAGGCCAGTTCCTGAGCTGCCATTCTTTTATTTGATATGCCAACCACACGTTTAAAGGTATCATCACTGATCACACCCGCTAAAAACTTCACCCCACTGGCTTTCTTTTCACCATTGCCCTCTTGGTTCAATGCTTGCCTGATCTCTTGTGCATTCAGAGATAGACCGCCGGTGTTGATGCGATCAAAAATAGAGTACCTGACTTTTCTAGGTGTTTGTGCCTCAATTTGATAGGTGATAAATTGTGTATCATCAATGGTACGCTGTAAGGATCGTTCTAAATCATGGCACGTCTTGCCATTCAAGTGACTTAAGAATTCTAGTTTCTTTAGCTTGATATCTTTTTTAACAAAGAAACGATTAATCGTTGTAAACCATCGACAACGATCCACTTATCAGGGTTGCTGACATTAAAATAAAAAACGGGTAAGGGTAGTTTCAATAAAATGGATTCAATGAGTCGGCTCATTTTATGAAGATCCCATAAATTAGCATGACGCTGAAAATCAGGGTTCAGGTCAATCTCATCATGATCTAAACGACGAATTAACGAGGGCAACAATATTTGTGCATTCGTTATTTTTATGTCTTTGGTCGAAAAGGGATTGGTGATATCGGATTCATTCTCCCTGATACCGTCCGCTGTTTCTTCAATAAATTTCATATTCGCGTTCTGCCAGTGATTTAAACGATTCCCGCTTGTCAGCATACAACGGAATGAGAAAAGAACGTCAAAGAATAGAATCAAAGTAATTCCAACAACACCAAAGCTTGAAACCGACTGCGCGGTATGTATTGTTGCAGCATCAATTTTATTCATGGGATATTATGCACACTGACTCTAAAGCTGACACAACACGTCAAACGATTTTGCAAGTTGCAGCAGAAGAAATTCATTTGTATGGTTTTCAAGCCTGTAAAATTAGCCAAATCATTCAAAAGGCAGGCATCTCTAAGGGAGCCTTGTATCATCACTTTCCGAGCAAGCTTGAATTGGGTTATGCTGTCTTAGATGAAATCTTGAGCCCTTATGTGACTAAACGTTGGCAACCCATCTTAAGCAGCCCCGACCCTATTCAAAGCATGACGCAGTTTTTTCAAGAAGCCATGCATGAAGTGAGTTGTGAATGTATTTCTAAGGGTTGCCCACTCAATAACTTGGCTCAAGAAATGTCGCCTATCGATGAAGGCTTTCGCTTACGCCTCAATCACATGATGCGTTTATGGCAACAAGACATTGAAAAAGCCTTACAACGCGGTCAAGCCAATGGCTTAATCGATCCCAAAGTAAATGCTGAACAAAGTGCCATCTTTATTATTGCAGCCATTGAAGGGGCGCATGGTTTAGCCAAGAGCGCTCAAGATGTGGGTATTTTTGCCAAGTGCTTAAATGGTTTAATTGATTATTTAAAACGACTACAACCCGCCATCTAAAGCGGGTCTTTTTTTTACCAAACAAACAAACCGACTAGTCGGTTTAGAAAGGAGAAAAGAAATGAAAGATAAACACACAGGGGTAAAAGCCTATGCACAGTGGGTGGTGAAGTGGCGTTGGCTCATCATTATCATCAGCCTTCTCTTGGCCATGGCCGCAGGCAGTGGTGGCAGATTTTTAGCTTTCAACACCGACTATCGGGTATTCTTTAGCGATGACAATCCACAACTCATGGCTTTTGAAGAACTACAACAAACCTATACTAAAATAGACAATATTGAATTTGTGGTTGAAGCAAAAGACGGCAATATCATCACCCCTGAAATTCTTGATGGCGTGGAAAAGCTCACTGAAAAAGCTTGGTTATTACCCTTTGCCTTACGTGTGGATTCTATTTCTAATTTTCAACACACCACCGCCACTGAAGATGATCTTGTGGTAGCTGACCTCATTGAAGGCGCAAAGAAATCACACCAAGCACAGCTTAATCAAGCCGCAGCCATTGCCCATAGTGAACCTTCTCTCAAAACCATGTTGCTAGCCGATGATAATACGGTCACAGCGATTAATGTCACTTTTCAAATGCCTGAAAAAGAAATGAATGAAGTGCCCACGGCCACAGCCGCAGCACGTCAACTCGCCCAAGAAATTGAAGATGCTTATCCTGTGAATATCTATCTTGGTGGCATGGTCATGATGAATAATGCCTTCATGGAATCGAGCATGAACGATATGGGTACATTGGTTCCCACCATGTATTTAATCATTATTCTCATGATGTTGCTGCTCGTGCGTTCCTTTAGTGCCACCTTTGCCACCATATTGGTGCTCGCCTTTTCCGTGATCACAGGCATGGGCTTGGCTGGTTGGTTTGGCATCAAACTCACCCCCCCCTCTTCTGCTGCCACGACCATCATTATGACGCTTGCTGTGGCTGACTCAATTCACATCATCGTGAGTATGATGACTGGTATGCGCAAAGGCTTGACAAAACACTTAGCCATCGTTGAAAGTATCCGCATTAACTTCATGCCTGTGTTATTAACCAGTGTGACCACAGCGATTGGCTTTTTATCCATGAATGCCAGTGACTCCCCACCATTCCATGATCTTGGTAATATCACCGCGATGGGTGTGATGGCTGCCTTTATTTTCTCGGTTGGCTTCCTACCTGCCATGCTGGCAGTCTTGCCTGTGCGTGCAAAAGAGGGAGAAACCAGTTTTGCCCGTGGCATGGATGCCTTTGCAAACCTTGTTATTCAGCGTCAAAAACCAATTATGCTTATCACAATTCTTCTGTCGGTTGTGGTTTTAGCCTTGATTCCACGCAATGAACTCAATGAAAACTTTGTGAAATATTTTGATACCAGCACCGAGTTTCGCCAAGATGCAGATTTTACAGCCAAGCATTTAACAGGTCTGTATCAACTGCAATTTTCACTGCCCGCAGGCGAAAGCAATGGTGTCAGTGACCCTAAATTCTTAGCCAGTGCCAAAGCCTTTGTGGATTGGTTACGCTTCCAACCTGAAGTGCAACACGTCAATGCCATCACCGATACCTTTCAACGCCTCAACATGAGCCTGCATGGTGATGATCCCGCATGGTATAAATTGCCTGAATCCCGTGATTTAGCAGCACAGTATTTATTGTTGTATGAACTTTCTCTGCCTTATGGCCTTGATATGAACAATCAACTCAATATTGATAAATCATCCACCCAAGTAATTGCAACCCTGCAAAACATGACCACCCGCGAATTACGTGAAGTCACCATCCGTGCTGAGCAATGGTTAGCGGATAATGCACCCAATATGCAAGCCACAGGCATTGGCCCTGGCATTATGTTTGCTTATATCAGTGAGCGTAATATCACCAGCATGCTTGGTGGCACTTTGTTTGCATTATTACTCATCTCCCTGTTAATCACCCTTGCCCTACGCAGTGTTAAAATTGGTGTGATCAGCTTGCTTCCCAACTTACTTCCTGCCGGTCTTGCCTTTGGTGTCTGGGGTCTGGTTGTGGGTGAAATCAATATGGCGGCTGCGATGGTTGCTGGTATGTCTTTGGGTATTGTGGTTGATGATTCTATTCATTTTTTAAGCAAATACCTTAGAGCACGCCGAGAAGAAGGTATGGATGCTGAATCCGCTGTTCGTTATGCTTTTTCCAGTGTGGGCGTGGCTATTATCGTCACATCCGTGATCTTAGTTGCTGGTTTTATTGTTCTGGCACAATCCACTTTTGCCCTGAACTCTCAAATGGCACTACTCACATCCATTGCCATTGCTATGGCACTCCTAGCAGACTTCTTGCTGTTGCCCGTGTTATTGATGCGCATGGATCGCAAAAAAGAAAAAGCTTTATCTTAAACCCTCTCCCTCAGGGAGAAGGCTAGGATGAGGGAATCAAACAAATCACTGAAGAAATGTCGTACCAAATCAAAAAAGGAGATCAACATGACAACCCCCCACTCAACATGGAAATACTGGCTAGCCACGGCCCTAAGCCTTTCAGCCTTCATCGCTGCGCCGAGTATGCTTTATGCCGGTAGCGAAGAAGATCGCGGTTTAGAAATTGCCATAGCAGCCGATAAAGCCGATATTGGCTTTGGTGATTACAGCGTTGACCTTGAGATGACGCTTAGCAATAAACACAACCAGCACACCAACCGTCGTATGCGCAACACCACCCGAGAACAAGCCAATGATGGTGATAAAACACTGATTGTTTTTGATAATCCCCGTGATGTAAAAGGAACTGCTTTTCTTTCTCATACCCACAAACTGGATTCAGATGATCAATGGCTTTTTCTACCCGCCCTTAAACGTGTGAAACGTATTTCTTCCAGCAATAAATCAGGCCCATTCATGGGTAGTGAATTTGCTTATGAAGATATTTCTTCGCAAGAAATTGAAAAATACACCTATCGTTATGCGGGCGAAGAAAGCTTTGATGGTCGCAAGCACTTCAAAGTCGAACAATTCCCCACGCACCCCAAGTCAGGCTATCACCGCCAAATGGTTTGGTTTGATCAAGCAGAATTGCGCGTTTGGAAAATTGATTTTTATGATCGCAAAAACACACTCCTAAAAACCTTAAACTACAGTGGTTATCAAATGTACTTAGATCAGTTTTGGCGTGCAGATAAAATGCATATGGTCAATCATCAAACTGGTAAGAGCACCATCCTATCCTTTAGCAATTATAAATTTGGTATTGGCACAACAGATATGGACTTCACACCCAATCGTTTGAAGAGAGCGCGTTAAACATGCGTTATTTTGGCTTGGCTTTTCCTCTTTTTTTACTCACCCTCTTTGCTGGCACATCTCATGTGCTGGCAGGTCAGTGGGATGTGGGAGGCCAAGCCTCTTTGCAAACACGTTACTTTCCCGCTTCCCCTAGCTATAGCACCCAAAAGAATGTCACCATTTCTGGCTCTGTGACCCTTGAACCAGAAATAGTCTATGATTTTGACAACGGCAATGATCGGATCGTATTCAGTCCTTTTGCCCGCTTTGATGGTGACGATAAAAAACGCACACATGCCGATATACGTGAATTACATTGGCTACACCTTGGCCAAAGTTGGGATCTATCTGTAGGCATCAGCAAGGTTTATTGGGGGGTCACAGAATCCGTTCACCTTGTCGATATTATCAATCAAACCGATGTTGTGGAAGATGTGACAGGAGAAGCCAAACTTGGCCAAGCCATGATCAATGCCAATATCGAGCAAGATTGGGGCACGCTAAGCCTATTTGCCTTACCCGCTTTTCTCCCGCGAAACTTCACCGCCAACAATGCACGTCTACACGGCCCACTACCTATTGATCACAACAACCCAAGCTATGAATCTAAACAAGAAAACCGTCATGTGGATGGTGCAGCCCGTTTTAGCATAATGATCGCTGATTTGGATCTTGCTTTGTCTTACTTTCAAGGGACAAGCCGTGAAGCACGCTTTTTCATGCAAAACCAAGCGGGTCAACTTGTCTTAGTGCCACGTTATGATCAAATCGCACAAACAGGCTTAGAGCTGCAACTCACCACTGAAAACACCCTATGGAAAGTGGAAGGCATCACCCGCACAGGTCATGGCCCTCGTTTTTATGCAGGTGTTGCAGGTTTTGAGCACACCTTTTATGGCATCGCAAGCAGCAATGCCGATATGGGAATCTTGGTTGAATACCTTTATGATAACCGTGACCCACGCTTTGCACCCGCCAGCATCGCCAATCACGATGTGTTTGCAGGTTTTCGCCTCGCCCTCAACGATACCCAAGATACCACCATGCTATTTGGCGGCTCATGGGATCATAAAAGCGATGCGGGCTTCATCAATTTTGAAGCTGAACGCCGCATGACTGATCATCTTAAAATGAGTTTAAACGGTCGATTTTTTGTCAACACCCCGCCAACAGACCCACTTTACCCCATACGCAATGATGATTTGATTGAATTGAATTTAAACTGGTTTTTTTAAGGGTTAAAATGAATATTTAAGCGCCACAGCAAGACAATACATCCGCTTTCACAGAACCATCATAGCCGTATTGTTTTCAATGTAATTTTTGCATATGATGCGTAAAATATTTATCACCACAAGGAATAGGGGAAACAAATGCAGTCATGGTCATGGATAAGTATTGAAGACGTTGAGAAATGGCTCAATGTGTTACTCATCAAAGGTGTTTCACTTGAAATTCAACAAGGCATTAAAGTATTGGTTTTTCTCATCGCAGCACTGCTTCTTTTTAAAATATTAAGCATACTACAAAGCCTGATATTGAGATCATTCCAATCCTTTGATGATAGCCCTATCTTCTTATTCATATTGATCATGAGCCTACTCTTATTAACCGTTACGGATAAAGTCAGCTTTAACAATGCTTGTATGGCCTTACTTTTATTTTCAATACTTGGTATTGCTTATGCTTATTTTCGCAAACCCAAAATTAATATTCAAAAAGACAAAGCGAATCAATCCGAAAATGAAAAATAACAAGCCTGTAAACCTGCCCATATCAATGGATAAAAAAATGAAGCAGCTATTGGCTTGTTCAAGAAACGATTTTTAGAACTTCGATTAAAGATAGATAACAAGGAGCAACAATGAAAATATTAATGGTCTTAACTTCACATGATAATCTTGGTGATACCGGTGAAAAAACGGGCTTTTGGTTAGAAGAATTTGCCAGCCCTTACTATCACTTCAAGGATGCTGGTGCGCAAATCACCCTTGCTTCACCACAAGGTGGTCAGCCTCCACTAGACCCAAAAAGTGACGCACCTAATTTTCAAACCGATGCCACCCATCGTTTTGAGGCCGATAGCGATGCCAAGCAAGCACTAGCCAGCACCCAAACATTGGACAGCATCAAAGCCGACGATTTTGATGCTGTCTTTTATCCAGGCGGCCACGGCCCTTTATGGGATCTTTATCAAGATGCCAACTCCATCGCACTCATCGAAAACTTTATTGCTGCCAACAAGCCTGTTGCCAGTGTCTGTCATGCACCTGCTGTGTTGCTAAAAGCCAAAGACTTACAAGGTGATTCTGTACTCAAAAGCAAAAAAGTTACCGCCTTTAGCAATGCTGAAGAAGCCGCTGTCGCACTCACTGATGTGGTGCCTTACCTGCTTGAAGATGAACTTGCCAAAGCGGGTGGTATCTATCAAAAAACAGACGATTGGCATCCCCTTGCAGTCGTTGATGGTTTAATCATCACAGGTCAAAACCCTGCTTCATCCACGGCTGTGGCCATAGCGTTGATCAAAAGCTTAGAAGCTTAAAACAACCCAGCTCCTCCCGCTATCGACTTTCCTATGCCAAGAATAACGTTTTTTTCAGCTTGGGGCAGCGCAAAGCCTTTGCCTTCAGTTCAGGCAAATCATGTGACTCAATTTTTCAAACGTTCAACACACCAAAGTTAAGGATA
>JAUZRG010000057.1 GCA_030950585.1 Mariprofundaceae bacterium
GCTTCTTCCACTGCATAACGGGTGAGGTGCAAGGCAAAGTTATTGAGTGCAGAGGAAATAGCGGCGTGTCGTGCGGGTGATACAGGACGTTTTTCTTCTAAATATTTTGCCAGAAATGAATCTTTTTCCGCTTTGTTCTTAACATTATTCTTAATCTTACTGTGCCAACAGTCTTTATAAGCTAATTGGGTAAAATCTTCATTACCCGCCAGCCACGCCCCCATCTTATCGCCATCCAACATGATGAAGCCGTAATACGCTTCTGGCTTCTGTCCTAACCATTTTTCAACTTCTCTTTCTACCTCTTTCCTCTTCGCTTCATCATCACGAACATCGTCCAGCAAAGCAGGTAACTGGGCAACCTGCGACAAATCGTCTTTCTTTAATTTATTTACAAGCTTCTTAGGTAAAGCCACACGCTCTTTTTTGTCATCTAAAAGATCCTTTAAACCTTTAGTCATGGGCTTCAAGTTAGTATTTGACAAGCTACTGGCCAAAGCCATCGTATGGGTCGAAACGACAAAACGACTAATATTAGATTTACCTGTAAGTTGCTTCACTTCTTCCACACACAAGGTCGGCCAAAGTCGTTTGAGCGAGCACAAGCCACAAAGCTGCTCTTTGTCTTTGCGTGACCAAGATAAAGGTAAGTTTTTCCATAACAATGCTTTGCGTTTTTTCGGTGATGCTTTGCGTTTTTTCGGTGGGGCAAACAAATCATTTTTATCGGTCGTCAACCACTCTCGTTCACCACACAAAGAACAGCGATAACCTTCTTCGGCTTGCTGCTTAAAGGTTCTTAAGCTTTTCACCGCAGCATTGGCACGCTCCAACAAATCAAACAGGGCAGGATAAAGCACGCCTTTGTTGGGGTGATAAAAGCGTTGACCATCCACCACAATCTCTTTGCAAAGCAGCTTCCATGCATCACTATCTAAAAAGCCAACATCTTCCCCTTCTGGATAAAACTGTGCCAAGGCATCGCGCAATTGATCTGTGTTTAAATTGGCTCCTTCACCTGTGACCAACGACCAAGGCACAGCCAACCAATGCACATCAGGAAAGTCTTCCAAATGACGTTGCAGTTGCTCTTTGGCATAACCTGCATCTGATACACCAGATTCCTTCACAAGCTTTTGCAGAGCATCTTCGCCTTGCGCCATCACCCATGCACGCACATTTTCTTTAATTTCCTGTGCTATACCAGTCGCTTGATCTGCTGGCACAATCGCCACAAAACGATTGGGCAGTGCAGCGGAAAACAAAGGATTGCTATCGGTTCCTTGATTCAGCCAAGTTGGCTTGTTGATACTTTCTGGCCACGCGCCTTGCTCCATGAGCCATGCATCTACATGAGGAATACCATGCAATTGAGGAAATAATAACGAATCAGGGCCACATGTTTCACAAATGACTTTTAAGGCTTCCCATGTCATGCGTGATAATAAATGAGAGCCTGCCCATAAATCAGAGGTTGAACGCGCTTGGGCAATAAAAGACTGCACTGGGCCAAAACTCATCACCAACAAAGCAGGGTCTTGCTGTTGATCCGCAGCCATTGCCCCAGCAAATGCCGACGTTAAATCCAAGTGTGACCATATGGTATGGTCGGGAACGCGCGTATCAGCAGGAAGCAATTTCCACAATTGCTTTAAACCTTCGCCCTCCAACTCTGAACCAAATCGCCAAAATGCCCATGATGTTTTCTGCCAGTCCACAGCCCCATCTTTCGTCTTCATGATGAGTTTCTTAAAATGATCCTGACTCATGGCTTTCACATGTTTGAAATCAACATCTTGCATGCTTCCCAAATCCGCAGTTTCACCTGTTAAGGGATGTATCAATTCAGGACTCTTGGCAAAACGAACTTGTGACCAAGCCGCAAAACGATGCTTTGCATCTTGTGGAAACTGCGGTCGATCTGCCGCCGATGCCCAATGATCCGCTGTTTTAGTAATGTTTTTAATCTCTTTGGGTATGCCTTTTGGAAACAAAGCATGACGCAACACTTGCACTGTGCCACCCTCATGCCCTTTGGGGTCTGTGAGCAACACAAAAGCCTTTTCAGCAGGATCATGGATACG
>JAUZRG010000058.1 GCA_030950585.1 Mariprofundaceae bacterium
ACAATCATGCCTTTACCGGGCATGGTGGCGGTGCGAGTTTCAAAATGATGCACCAGATCTTGCGCCACTTGCGCCATACGCGGCTCACTGCCGACCAGTTTTTCTAAGGCAGCCCACTTGGATTTGGTTTGTTCGCGCACACTCAGGCTTTCTTCGTCTTCAATGACCTCATCCACATCCTCATTCAAGGCTTCAATCTCAGCCTGTTTAATATCGAGTTTCGCCAAGCGTGATTCGTAATAGATCGGCACGGTCGCACCATCATCCACCGCATCCTGAATATCATAAATGGAGACATAATCACCAAACACAGCGCGGGTATCTTTATCCGCCGCAGAAATCGGTGTGCCTGTAAAACCAATAAACGAAGCATGGGGCAGGGCATCACGCAGGTGCTTGGAATAACCAAAGGTATATTGACCCGTTTTACGATTGAGTTTGGCTTTGCTGCCATAATGACTGCGATGCGCCTCATCGCTCACCACCACAATATTGTGGCGTTCGCTTAAGATGGGATGATGATCTTCTGTATGCAACAAGCTAAATTTTTGCACCGTGGTAAAAACAATCCCACCCGATTGACGCGAGGCTAAGATATCACGCAGGTCATCGCGGTTATCTGCCTGCACAGGCGTTTGTTTCAGAATATCACTGGCCATCGAAAAGGTGTTAAACAGCTGACCGTCCAAATCGTTCCTGTCGGTCACCACCACAATGGTCGGATTATTCATTTCAGGCTGGGCCAACAATTTACCCGCATAACAGACCATCGAGATCGACTTTCCCGAACCTTGGGTATGCCAAATCACACCCGCTTTACCCGAGCCAGCCACCACTTTATCAGCATAGCTTGCGCGCGGTTCGGCAACGCCATCATCCACAGGTTGTTGTGCCGCAATCATCGTGGCTTTCACAGCCTCACGCACCGCATGAAACTGATGGTAACCCGCAATCTTCTTAATGGCCTGATCACCATCCTGCTCAAAGAGGATAAAATAATGGATATAATCTAAAAACAGCTCGGGTTTAAAGAAACCTTTGACCAAGGTTTCCAAGCGATATTCAAACAGTGGTTTATCATCTTCATGTTCAAGTGTGCGCCAAGGTTGGAACCGTTCCTTATTCGCCGTTAAAGAGCCGATACGCGCATTCAAGCCATCGCTGATTACCAAGGCCTCATTAAATGCAAACAGGTCAGGAATTTCATTTTTATAGGTTTGCAGTTGCTGATAAGCCGACCAAATATCCGCACTGCTATCCGCAGGGTTTTTCAGCTCCAACACCGACAAGGGCAAACCATTCACAAACACCATCACGTCATGGCGACGATTGCCTTTGCTGCCCGTGATGGTGAATTGATTGACCACCAAAAACTGATTGTTGGCCACCGTTGAAAAATCCAGCAAAGCGACATAATCCGTCTTGGATTCATCACCCTCTTTGTATTCAACCTTTACGCCTTCCAACAATAACTTGTGAAAGCTTCTGTTGTTCTTCATCAACACAGGCGTTTCAGGTTTGGCCACCAACAAAGCGGCTTGCTCTAATGCGGAAATGGGAATATGCGGATTAATGATTTGTAACTGGGCAAGCAAACGGTCATGCAACACAATCTGGCGATAATCGATACGTTCAGGGCGATCACCATCGGGTGCGATGTCATACCCACACACATAGTCATAACCAATGGATTTAAACCATTCAAGGCATACTTGTTCGAGTTGGTTTTCTGTGATCATTTGCTCCCCTTTAGTTATCTCAAAATATGATCAAGTTATATAAACCTGACGATTCAAGACCAGACACCACAATTTCTTAAGAATTGACCATTTGTGTTATTTTACTTTTAATATCATCAAAGTTTTGGTGATCAAAGCTATAGGGTTCTTCTTTAAAAATTGTTTCATAACTTGATAAAACTATTTTTTTATTTGAACATGTATTCATGGGGTTAATACAGTTTAAGAAAGATTCAATACACCCTTTTTCCTTACTATCGATTGTAGAAAGAATGAGGTGTTCTAAATTCCCTTCCTTTGTTTCTGGATCGCACATAATATGAATAGAAGCTTTATCATTAAAACCTAACGATTGAATCATCCCGTTTAATTGCGTTGTTGAATTTTCAAACCCTCCATAATTCGCATCATATTCAACAAAATCAGCATCAACAACCAATAGGACTTTATGATATTGATCAGTATCAACCTGTTGTTTCGTTGTATCATACTTCTCAGTCTTAAAGAAATTAGATTTCCCATCCATTTTTTTTATGTGAACTTGTTTGTCACATTCTAAATATTTACATAATAATGCAAAAAACTTTATATCATTCGGTCCTTCACAGAGAATAAGAGATTTTACCACCCTCTCACCTCCAAGCCTTGGCTTAATTCATCGGCCAATGCCTTATCATCATATTTAATACTTTGAATTGTATTGTTTTTATCTCTAACCATGGTGAAAAAAGAAATGTCTTCATTGTTATAGTCATTATCTACAAAAGCAGAGATACATTCTTTTGAGTGTGAAGTAATAAATACTTGCACATTAAATGTAACAGCTAACTCTTGGATAAATTTTGTGAAGGAAATGAGTAATGAATGATGAATGGCTGTTTCAAGTTCATCAATGAGTAGAATCCCATTTTTACAATAGGCAAAGGCCAAAGCAATTTCATAGATTCGCTGCAAACCCTCACCATAGCTTGTAATATCAACCGTATTCTCTGGAAAAGCAGCTGAATTCACCAAAAAACGCCGCACGTCCTTTGTTTCAGCAAGCCCTATATCAAGTATGTCAGCATCAATGTTCCTTTGAAGGAACGATGTAATAAAGTCGCTAACCTTGATATGGACAGCTGATGTGTGGTCAAGCACCTTTTGCTCCTCATTTTTATTATGGGTCCGAATAATTTCATTTTTATTATAAAAATAAGGGCTCTTAAAAACACTATTGCATAAGATTTCCACACGTTCATAAAACCTTTGCATGGGGTTGTTTTTAAACGTGTGCGTTTGACTCTCTAATTTGTCATCACCAACAGATACTGATAACTGATAGGATGCAACGTAATCATCTTTTTTATCAATATCTTTTGCTTCATATTTGTGGATACGAATGTCTGTTTTACAATCATTAAATATGCCAGAAATTGCTATTTCTTGGTCAAAATACTCATCTAAATAATGAACATTCAGTTTATCTAACTTATTTTTAAGTTTAATAAGCTCAAAAAAAGCTCCGATATTATTTTGCTGGGTTAAAAGATAGATCGCCTCTAAAAGAGAGGTTTTTCCACTATTATTGACACCTGAAAACACATTAATTCGTTTGAGGTTATCAAGCTTAAAACCATTGAAAACCTTATATTTATCGATACTTAAGGAACTGAAATGTGATACTTTCCCTTTTTCAAAACAAATGGAATAGTCATCAGTTTGAATGTCTAAAGACGAGTTAAGCGGCAAAATATTTGCTAATCTCTTGCTTGAAGACTCCAGTTGTTCAAAATCTTCATAATTAATTAAATCTTTTAATCTTGATAGTTTAGAAATACTGTCATTCAAGGTAGATATGCTTTGAACATAACTTTCCTTTTCAATGCTACCACTTGCGACCAAAGCCTGCGCAACGCTGTGCGTGTCTTCCATGACTTCCAATGCTACAGGGTCATTGATAAATTTTTCTAAATCACGAATCTCGACAGATTTACTAATGATAGGACTGGTTGATAAACCTTCCATTCCATCATCTTCACTATCATAGCTTTCACTACTTGAAATCCAGCTGAAAAAAGTTTCTAAATGATCTTGGTCTACTGCTCTGTAGTTATTGTCTTCCCAGCCAATCCATTTCTTAATGTTTGTTCTTCTCGTGACATCCTCAAAAATTGAATACATATCACTTGTAAACTGATCACCAAAATCACTTATTTTATACTGTAAAATCAAATGATAAGCCCGTTGAGAGAGCCTCAGTTTTTGTTTGCTAATACCTAGCGATTTGCAAAGTTTTGTTTCTTCTGCTGGGTAGTCATCCTTAGCCCAATATACTGTGAGGTAGTCATAAATGAGTTTGGCTTGATTAATAGCAGGCCACTTTTTATTACCACTGATATGTTTTAAGCCCATCACAATCAAATGATTAGACTCGTTGCCATCTTTATGAATATATGAAGGAATAGCATTAAAAACTTTGATCTCAAAGTTTCCAATATCCAAGCCTTTGTGATAATCTTCAAAAAGGATTTTAAGTGCTGTAACCCTTCGATTCCCTTCTAAGACTAAATACTGATTTTGCCCTAAATCTTTAAGCTGAATCATATCAACTTCTAAAAAACCATTTGATTTAAAACTATCCAATAAGTCTTTTACACCAGCTCTATTCTTCCCCTCAATAAAATGGCGTGTTCTCAGTTGTACTCTCTGTTCTAGTGCTTGTTCATCAGCAACTTGAGTATAGTTTTTATCATCAACAAACCTGTAATTATTAGGGTCTAAATAAAAATTCTTAATATGACGACTTGTCTTCGTTTTTTCTTCAAGATCTTCCATAGAAACTCCTCATTATACTTATGTTTGTCTCAATCACTAATATGTATGGAACATCATGTTTTAAATTCATTTTTTTACTCAAAGCTCACATCCCAGCTTTCTTAACTGGTAGTTTTTTACTCACTGTTAGCTCACCCGAAAGCAGCTTGGGAAGAAGAGTATCTCTTAATTCAGTCAAACTCTGATTTTCTTCAATAGTACATCTTATTTTTTTGTACGTAGGAGTGATCAGTTTATAAAAAAAAGCATTAAGTTCTGCTCCAGCATCTAAGAAAGGAATACTATTCATATTTCCTTGATTAAGTTTTAGTTGAACTGCACCTGTTATGTAAGCTGTAATATTTTGCCCTTGTATAAAAAGCATTAATTGTTCAGTTGATACTCCATTCTTACCTTGTAGTACATGAGCGTGATTATTTACCCATGACTTACCCCATATATACTGGACAAACGGTGATCCATCTTTTTTGATTACTGACCCGTCTTCTCCAAGCAATAAATATATATCATCAAATATCCATTCATTAACATAATCCATCACCGAAGTAGCACCATGATATGGGATTTGACCGGGCTTTTTTTCTTCTCGTTTTTTCTTGGATAGTGGGATTCGTTTTGAATCAAAACACTGTGACACATCACCGAAGGTTTTAGGTATCCACCCCTCAGGAATTTCCCCGAGTTCAGATTCAGTTAGGGCATTAGGAAATAAGCTAGCGAGGGATTCGAGTTGTTCGGGCATCCAGAAGTCTGAACCTGATGATTCAACGTTTTTGACCACAAAGGGGTGAATCGTTTCTTCCAAAGCGAGAGGTGTGGTTTCCATCGCTTCGAGTTGTTGCAAGGTGAGTGTGCCTGCAATGATGGCTTGCGCCGCCAGCGATTGCGCCAGCGCATTGCCGCCTTTTTCACGAACAATCATTTTGGCTTTCACTGGCTCAAAATCGACAAACCAGTTTTTAAACAAAGCCTGCGCAATATCTTCAAGCGTTTGGTTCATCTGGCGATTGAGTTCGATTTTATTTGAAAGAGACAACGCCATATTTTCTATTGATTCTTTTACTTCTTTTGGGGGAATCAATATTGGAATATCACGAACATCTTTAAGATTTAGTGTTTTCTGAACTGTTGTATTCGCTCTTACATCTAGAAAATGCTTAGTTTCTTGAGATTGAAGGCAAATATTAATCCAATCTGCTCCAATTTCACTTTTCGCCCTAATTACAGCTATCGCTCGTGGCACATTCCAGCCTTTTAGTTCTTTAGGTGCTACAAAGCTCTGACCAGTTGAGCCCACTAAAGTGAGCAACACTTCGCCACCGTGAAGCCTTGTCCGTTCATATTTATGTTCGATTTCAGGAGATACTTTTAACACATCTTCCAAATCAAGTTGACCATTATTTACATTGTTAATCCGAATTACAGGAATGCCATTATCAACATGCTGACCTGGTTGAACAATTCCATATGAGATACTTTCGTCATCTGTGCATTCGATAAGCCGTTTGCATACCCATCCTTGTGGGACCGTTGT